>JASLGC010000235.1 GCA_030150335.1 Flavobacterium sp. | reverse complement strand
ATCATTGCAACAATCTTAGTTGTTCCAATGTCTAAACCTACAGCTATATTTTCTTTTTCCATACTCCTTTTTACTATTTAGTGCATATCACTTGCTGGGTAAACTTCAGGTTTACTACTTTGTACTTATTTTGTTCAATATCTTCATTTACCATGTACTGCACAAAAGCTTTATAGTTTTTCAATTTTTTTTCCTTGTCTTCAAATCCTCCAAACTGAATATCAAAATTATTTGTACGACTCATCAGCTTTATTGTTCTATCTGACTCGACAACAATTCCTGTAATATCCTTTTTTAAAAACTCATCTTCATTGATAATCTCTAACATCTCCTTCAAATCATTTGCATTTGTAGGGCTTACTTTTCCTTGTACCATTGGAACTCGATCTGAATAGTGAATTGACAAAGGCATCTTTTGCCCCTTCTCATCTAAATAATAATTTTTAGAATCCTCAATTATTCTACCTATCGCTTTCTTCTGCCAAACATCTACAAGTAACCTACCATCAACTGTTAGATATACATCTGCTTCCTTAATTAAATCGTTTGCAAGAACACCTTTTTCCAGATTATTCAAATCTAAAACAGTTCTATTTATCTCGGAAATATTTGGGAAATTATTTTTAACCAAATTGCGAACTTCTGCTGCTGTCACAAAATGCTCCTCTCCTCCCTTAAATAAAACTTCAATGTCAGTAATGATGCGTGAATCATTTCGTTTATTAGTAAATGAATATATAAATAATAAGACTAAACACAATAACAATATGCGAATATCTGACCATTTAATATTTTTAACCCACTTTTTCACTATAAACAAATCTTAATTTTCTAATTCTCTCTTTATTTCATTAACCATTTCACCGATATCACCAGCTCCAATAGTTAAAATAACATCCGCATCAACTCCTTTCAAATAATCAATAAGCATATCCTTTGCTACTAATTGCTTATCTCTTGATGTTACCATATCTAACAATGCTGTAGAAGTAATTCCTTCTATTGGCTCTTCTCTTGCTGGATAAATATCCAACAAAACAACATTCTCAAATGTCGATAGTGCTTTTGCAAATTCCCCCATAAAATCTCTTGTTCTTGAGAACAAATGTGGTTGAAACACAGCAACTATCTTTTTATCACTATACAATTCATGTACAGCTTGACTTACAGCTAATATCTCTGTAGGATGATGAGCGTAATCATCAATATAAATTAACTCTTCCGAACGCAACTTATACGAAAATCTACGTCTAACTCCTTGGAAACTTGCTAATCCTTCGATTAATAAATTCTTATCAACACCATAAGTATATGCCATTGCAAAGGCCACTAAGGCATTTGATAAATTGTGATGTCCTGGTAATCCAAAACGAACATCCTTTATCTCTTCTGTTGGCGTAACGATATTGAACACATACCAACCATCCACAATTTTTATATCTTCTACTCTAAATTGAGCATCGTCTCCAAAACCAACCTTTACTCCTTCTAAATCTACATTCTCAGTTGTAAATACTTTTGTTTTATCTTCTACTTTATCAGCGAAAGCATGAAAAGCAGAAAGCATCTCATCAGCAGTCCCAAAAATATCTAAGTGGTCAGCTTCTGTTGAAGTAATACATGCTGTGTTTGGATAAAGCTTTAAAAAAGATCTATCAAACTCGTCAGCCTCAACAACAGTAACAGTAGTTCCACTTCCAATTAAATTGGTTTGATAATTTTCTACTACACCTCCTACAAAAGCAGTCACATCTATATTTGCTTGAAATAACAAATGCCCAAGAATACTCGTTGTCGTAGTTTTACCATGTGTTCCTGCTACAGCAAAGCAATACGTGTCTTTGGTAATTAGTCCCAACACTTCAGCGCGTTTGCGTATATCAAAACCATTGCTTTTAAAAAACTCCCATTGTTTATGAGAAGAAGGGATTGCAGGTGTAACAACTACTAATGTTGTTCCCTTATCCTTGTATTCTTCTTTTAATAAATCAACATCATCTTCAAAGTGAATATCAATACCAGCATCCTCTAACTCTTCCGTTAGTTGAGTTGCAGTACGATCATATCCAGCTACATTTTTTCCTAAAAATTTAAAATAACGAGCTAAGGCACTCATTCCAATACCTCCAATACCTATAAAAAAAACGCTCTTTATCTTACTTAATTCCATACTATTATTTCATTAAAGACACTACTTGGTCTACTATATCTTTTGTAGCATTAGGTAAAGATAATTTCTTGAAATTACCTCCTAATAATACTTGGTATTCTTCATTAGCGATCAATTCATTGAACACATTATTGAATTTCTCATCTAATTCACTTTCTCTAATCATGATCGCACCATCTTTCTCTACAACACTAAGTGCATTCTTAGTTTGATGATCTTCTGCTACGTTTGGCGATGGAATAAAAATCACCGGCTTACCAATTAAGGCAAGTTCTGATATTGATGAAGCACCAGCTCGTGAGATTACAAAATCTGAAGAAGCATAAGCTAAATCCATTCTATCAATAAACGCTTTTACCTGAACATTTCCCCCTTCATACTTCTTATACTCTTCATAGTATAATTTACCACATTGCCAGATAACTTGTATATTATTTCTTCTAAAATCCTCTAAATTCTTCTCAATTAGCTGATTTATTCTTCTTGCTCCTAAACTACCACCTAAAACCAACAATGTCTTTTTACTACTATCTAATCCGAAAAAAGATATACCTTCATTTCGTTTAGTATTAACGTCGATCAAATCCATTCTAACAGGATTACCTGTTTTGATTATTTTATCAGCAGGAAAAAATTGCTCTAAATTATCATAAGCAACGCAAATTGCTTTAGCTTTTTTTCCAAGTAATTTATTCGTAATCCCTGGGTAAGAGTTCTGTTCTTGAACCAATGTTGGGATCCCCATGTCCGCAGCAACTTTCGCAACTGCACCACTTGCAAAACCACCTGTTCCAATAACAACATCTGGCTTAAAACTTTTAATAATTTTACGTGACTTCCATAAACTACTTAAAAGCTTAAATGGGAAAGCTAAATTATCCAAAGTCAACTTTCGTTGTATCCCAGAAATCCAAAGACCTTCTATAGCATATCCTGCTTGAGGAATCTTTTGCATTTCCATTTTACCCTGTGCACCTACAAATAATATTTCCGCATCTGCATACCTCTCCTTTATCTCATTAGCGATAGCTAAAGCAGGATATATATGTCCTCCTGTACCACCACCACTTAATATGACTCTGGGTGCCTTTTTCATTTTACTTATTATTATATATCTTCTTTAAATACTTAATTCCCTTTGAGCAGCTTCTATTTTGGCTAACTCTTTTTGAAGAGCTTCTTCCTTCTCTTTTTTCGCTAACTCCTGTTTTTTTATTTCTTGTTCTTTCTTTGTTACACTTAATATAATTCCGAAAGCAAAACAGATCATCAATGATGAAGTACCTCCACTACTAATTAAAGGTAACGTCTGCCCTGTAGTTGGAAATAAAGACACAGCAACTCCCATGTTTATCAATGCTTGGCTTATGATATAAAAACCTAATCCAACCACTAATAGTTTTCCAAACAAAGTAGGCGCTTTATGTGACGCGATTAGAAACCTATAGAACAACCACAAATAAAGAGCTAAGATTGTAAGTCCTGCCACTAATCCCAATTCCTCAACAATAATGGCATATATAAAATCCGAAGATGATTGTGGTAAAAAGTTCTTTTGAATACTTTTTCCCGGTCCAACACCTAATAAACCACCAGAAGCAATTGCTATTTTCGCATTGTCAACTTGATACAAATCCTTAGTTCCATCATCTGGTCCTGCAAATCTATCAATACGACTAATCCAAGTATCAACCCTATTGGGCATCGCATTAGGAAAAGCCTTCGCTGCTAAAACAAACAAGCCAAGCATGAATATACCTGCAATTACGATAATCAATAAAAATTTCTTAGAATATGGACCTATAAATACAAGCATCCCACACATAACAAATATCAATCCTGCCGTTGAAAAGTTGGCTGGTAAGATAAGTCCTACAATCACTAACACTGGTACCCACAACTCTAAAAAAGATGGCCAGAATTCAACATCCCTATCTTTAATACTTACCAAATATTGAGCAACATACATTATCAGCACAATAGCCGCTAACGCAGAAG
Source organism: Flavobacterium sp. (assembly GCA_030150335.1). GTDB lineage: Bacteria > Bacteroidota > Bacteroidia > Flavobacteriales > Flavobacteriaceae > Flavobacterium. Next base: position 19,555 of record JASLGC010000235.1, on the reverse strand, counting down.
GCTGAAATTGTACAAATCCAAGATTTAACCATCTACTTGCATTGGCTCCGTTGATAGTTTGTCCTTTCAATAAAGTAACCAATAGCATTACAACTATAATTGGTATTCCTATTATTGAAAACTGCCTAAAATACTTGTAGTCACGTGTATGCACGAACCACATTATTCCAAAACCAAAAACTAAAAACCAAAAATGCTTTAATAGATAAGAGAAAGTTGATTTCCCTGTACCAATTGTATAAACAAGGTTGGTACTTGCACTATAAACAGGTACAAACGAGAATAAGGCCAATAGAAAAACTATTGTCCAAATGTATCTATCTCCATATAATGGCGGAAGGAACTTTCTCATTTTAATAACACCTATAAATTATTTACCTCTTCTTTAAATTGTCTACCGCGATCTTCGTAGTTCGCAAATAAGTCAAAACTTGCACAAGCAGGCGACAACAATACTGTGTCTCCACTTTCTGAAAAACTTTGTGCCATCTTAATGGCATCCTTCATACTTTGCACTTCTACAAATGAATCAACAACATTTGCATAGGCTTCTCTAATTTTATTATTATCGACACCTAAACAAACGATACTCTTAACTTTCTCTCTTACTAAAGGCATCAACTCATCATAGTCATTCCCCTTATCTACTCCTCCTACAATCCAAATTGTAGGCGTTTTCATGCTTTCTAAAGCAAAGAAAGTTGCATTAATATTAGTTGCCTTTGAATCATTGATGTACTGAACATTTTCAATTCTTTGGACTTTCTCCAATCTATGCTCTACCCCTTGAAAATCAGACAAACTTTCGCGAATGCTTTGCTTTCTAATACGCTTCAACTGAGCAACAGTTGTAGCAGCCATAGCATTCTTTACGTTGTGCTTTCCTTCAATACCAAGCTCTTCAATAGGCAATACAATTGTTTCTTTATCCATAGCTACAATAATATTTTGACCTTCTAAGTAAGCTCCATATTCCAATTTTTTAGTAATTGAAAAAGGTACTTTCTTAGCAGCCGTTTCATGATTTGATAACCAGCGTTGAATCTCAATGTCATCATAATCATAAATCAAATAATCCTCTGTGGTTTGATTCATCGTAATCCTAAACTTTGCATCGATATAATTCTCGTACTTGTAATCATATCTATCCAAGTGATCAGGACTAATATTTGTAATCACTGCTATATGTGGTCTGAATTTTTTGATTCCGTCTAATTGAAAACTACTCAATTCTAACACATAACATTTATTTGGATCAACAGCTACTTGTTTTGCATAACTGTCTCCTATATTTCCTGCAAGTCCAACATTTAAACCTCCATTGCTTAGCAAATGATAAGTTAACATTGTCGTTGTTGTTTTCCCATTGCTCCCAGTTATTGCTACTGACAACTCAGGATTAAAAGAATAAGCAAATTCAATCTCAGATATTACTTCAATTCCAGCTTTCAAAATCTTTTGCACAATTGCTACTTTATCTGGTATTCCAGGACTTTTCACAACAATATCACTTGCTAAAATGATATCCTCACTATGCTTACCTTCTTCCCATTGAATTGCATGCTCATTCAATAACTGTTTATATTTATCAGCTATTATTCCAAAGTCAGATACAAATACTTCATTGCCTTTATTCAAAGCCAATATAGCTGTACCAACTCCGCTTTCTCCCGCTCCTAAAACAACTACTTTCATACTATCTAAGTTTTAGAGATACTACACAGAATACTCCTAATAAGATTGCTATAATCCAAAAACGAGTAACGATTTTACTTTCATGGTATCCTTTCTTTTGAAAATGATGATGCAATGGTGACATTAGGAAAATCCTACGTCCCTCACCATATTTCTTCTTCGTATATTTAAAATATGACACTTGTAATACAACTGATAAATTCTCAGCTAAGAACACTCCACATAATACAGGAATCAATAATTCTTTTCTAACTGCAATTGCCATAACTGCGATAATCCCTCCAATTGTCAAACTTCCTGTGTCCCCCATGAATACTTGAGCCGGGTACGTATTGTACCACAAGAAACCAATGAGGGCTCCTACAAAAGCTGAAATAAACACCGTCATCTCTCCCGAATTTGGTATATACATTATATTCAAGTAAGTTGATAGAACAACGTTACCTGATATAAACGCAAAAATTCCCAATACTAAAGTTGAGATTGCAGAGGTACCGGCGGCCAAACCATCAATACCATCAGTTAGGTTTGCTCCATTTGAAACGGCTGTAACGATAAAGATTACGATAGGAATAAAAATTAACCAAGCATATTTTTCATACCCATCTCCTAACCAAGCTAATAAAACACTATAGTCAAATTCATTGTCCTTTAAAAACGGAATTGTTGTCGCTGTAGACTTTACATCATACTTGCTGGCAACAGTTTCTACTAAGGCTCTATTTGCAGGCATTTCTCTCACAGTCACACTTGGACTGAAATATAGAACGGCCCCTACTATAAGTCCTAATCCTACTTGACCAATTACTTTAAACCTTCCTTTTAAACCCTCTTTATCTTTTTTGAAAACCTTAATATAATCATCTAAAAAACCGATAACTCCCATCCATACAGTTGTTAAAATCAACAGTAATACATAGATATTATCCAACTTAGCAAATAACAACACAGGAATAAGTGTAGCTATAATAATTATAACTCCCCCCATTGTAGGTGTACCTGCTTTCTCTTTTTGTCCTTCAAGTCCAAGCTCTCGAACTGTTTCTCCTACTTGCATATTATGCAAGAACTTGATAATTTTCTTTCCGTAAATAATTGAGATTAATAAAGATATTATCAACGCCATTCCTGAACGGAATGAAATATACTGAAACACACCTGCTCCAGGAATCTTAAAAAACTCTTCTAAATACTGAAATAAATAATATAACATAACCTAATACTCCTTCTAATCTATTGTTCTAAAAAATCAGTTACCGTCTCTAAGTCATCGAAATGACTTCTAACCCCTTTTATCTCTTGATAAGACTCGTGTCCTTTTCCTGCAATCAAAATAATATCACCAGGCTCTGCTTGCTGACATGCTAATTTGATAGCTTGCTTTCTATCTTCCACAACAATCGTCTTCATTGAATTCTGAGGTTCTACACCTTTTTCCATATCTTCTAAAATCATGTAAGGATCTTCGAATCGTGGATTATCTGAAGTGAATATCACTTTATTACTCATTTCAGAGGCAATTTGCGCCATTTCCGGACGCTTTGTTTTATCTCTATTTCCACCACAACCTACAACGGTAATTAACTTCTCGTTGAAAGTTCTGATTGAATTAATCGTTTCAATTACATTTTTCAATGCATCTGGTGTGTGTGCGTAATCTACAATAGCTGTAACTTTTTTAGAAGAAACAACAAATTGAAATCTACCTGCTACACTGTGCAATTTGCTAATTTCTAAAAGAGCATCTTCTTCAGAAACTCCTAATTGAACAGCTGTCGCATATACGGCTAATAAATTATAAGCATTAAATGCTCCAATTAGCTGGACCCAAATTTCACGCTGATTTACTTTCATCAACATCCCTGAAAACTGGCTTTCTAAAATCAGTCCTTTATAATCAGCAACTGTTTTTAAAGCATACGTTTGTAGTTTTGCCTTTGAATTTTGAGTCATTATTAACCCATTCTTATCATCAACGTTAGTAATAGCAAAAGCCTTTTTTGACAATTGATCAAAAAAAGCTTGTTTAGCATTTCTATATTCTGCAAAAGTTTTATGATAATCTAAATGATCATGCGTCAGATTTGTAAAAATCCCCCCATCAAATTCCAGACTATGTGTTCTCATTTGTACTATTCCATGAGAACTAACTTCCATAAAACAATACTCACAACCTGCTTTCACCATTTCATTTAAATATCTATTGATAGTCAATGAATCTGGTGTAGTATGTGTTGCTTCGTATGCAACATCACCTACTTTTATAATTACTGTGGATAATAATCCTGCTTCATAACCAAGATTTCTGAATAAATCATATAACAAGGTTGCAATCGTTGTTTTACCATTTGTTCCAGTAACACCAACTAATTTTATTTTAGCAGAAGGATTATCGTATAAATTACTTGCTACTACGGCTAAGGTTTTATTACTATCCTCAACTACAACATAAGTAACTCCTTCTATTTTTTCAACAGGCATTACTTCACATATTACAGCCTTAGCTCCTTGCGAAATTGCTTGTTCTATATATTCATGTCCATCAACTACAGATCCAGATATAGCAACGAATAAACAATTATCTGACACTTTACGTGAGTCAAACTCTACTGTTTCTATATCAAGGTCTGTCGTCCCTGCTACAAGTTTTAATTCAGCTTTATATAATAAATCTTTTAAGTTTTTCACGATAGTTCTAATACTACTTTTTGATTCTTATTTATTTTATCCCCAGCAATTATTGATTGCTTTTTAACTTTACCAATCCCTTTAACAATCACCTCTAAACCTAAGTTCTCCAATAATGGAACTGCATCCATTACATACATTCCTTTCACATTTGGCATAACCCCACTTGGGTCATTAATTTGGGTATAGTAATCTTCGTATGTTGTATCAATAATAGTTGGCACAACATCTATATTTTGTAATTGTTTTGTCGTTGGCACATCAGTGTAAATCTTCTGAGCAATTCTCTTGAAAACTGGTCCTGAAACGTCCGCCCCATAATAACTTTTCGTTCTATCTGGCTTATGAATCACAACAATACAAGAATACTTAGGATCATCTACAGGAAAATAGCCCGCAAATGAAGATGAATAATACATATCCTTCCCTTTTCCCTTACCATAATTTACCTGAGCAGTACCTGTTTTACCAGCCATTGAGAAGTTAGGAGAGCTTAATTTTCTTCCTGTTCCTCTTACAACAACATTTGCTAAAACATTCTGTACTTGTTTGATAACTTCTGGTGAAGCTATCTGTGGATTAAGAACTTCCTTATCAAACTTAACCACTGTTTTATTAAACTCTTTAACTTCAGATACAAACTGAGGTCTAACCATTTCTCCATTATTTGCTACTGCATTATATAATGTCAGAGTATGCAATGGAGTAATTGACAATCCATATCCAAAAGCCATCCAAGGCAACGCTAATCCACTCCATCCTTTCACTCCAGGCTTTGGTACATAAGGAACTCCTCCTCCTTTAATAGATATATCAAGTGCTCGATCCATCCATAGTGAACTAATATAATCAGTAAACTCGCTTGGTTTATTTTTAAACCCTTCATTTACTGCTTGCGTAATCACCGTATTAGACGACACTTCAATACCTCTTGCTAAAGAAATCTTTCCATAACCTCCCCATTTAGAATCACGTACTCTTGCATTGTAAAATTTAACAACTCCATCTGCTGTATCATAAATACGTGCAGTATCAGATTTACCCTTTTCCAATAAGGCTAAAAGTGACGCTAATTTAAACGTCGAACCTGGCTCGTGCTTTTCACCTACAGCATAATTTACTGTTTCGTAATAATCACCACTTTCTGAACGTCCTAAATTAGATATAGCACGGATTGCTCCTGTTTTAACTTCCATTACAACAACACAACCATGATCAGCGCTATAATATTCTAATTGCTTCAATAATGCATGATGTGCGATATCTTGAATATATACATCAATAGTTGACACTACATCTTGTCCGTCAACTGGCTCAATCTCATTCTCATCATTTATAGGTTTCCATTGATCTTTACCTAAACTCTGCATCTTGCGTCGTCCATCAACTCCACTTAGATAAGAAGTAAAAGCTCCTTCAATCCCTACTCTACTATATGTATTGTCTTCAAATTTTCTTTCATAACCAATTGTTCGCTGAGCAATTTTCCCAATTGGATGCTGTCTAACCGTTTTTTGTAACGATATAAACCCTCCTTTATAAGGTCCTCTTTTCAACAATGGAAAACTTTTAACCCTAACATATTGTGTATAGCTCAATCCTTTAGCGATAAAGACATATCTGCTTCTGTTTTTTCTGGCCTTTCTAAGCATATTCTCATAATAGCTCGAAGGTTTCTTAAACATTACAGATAATGAATCAGACAATGGTTTCACATTATCATAAAAATCTTTCTCGGCAGGTGCTACAGCGTCAAAACGAATTTCAAAGACCGGAACAGAAGTTGCTAACAAACTTCCGTCTGAAGAATAAACATTCCCCCTATTCGCAGGAATATCCACCTCTCTAACTCTTGTTTTATCTTGTGCTTTGGCTCTTAATTCTTTTCCTTCAATCCCTTGAATTTGAATTAAACGATAAACTATACCTATCGCAAATACTAATACTAAAGCAGAAATAAAGTAAATATTTCTGTAAATGTTTTTATTCTTTACTTCCATATCTTACTCCAAAAACTTTCTTTTTTCTCTTCTATTGAAACCCTAATTTTCATTGGAGGGGTTTCTGATGGAAATATCCCATCTTCTTCCAAATTCTTAGTAATTGTTGACTCCATTTTCAACTCCATCAATTCTGATCTGGTATCAACAAATTCAGCTCGCAACATCTTCACGTCATGAGTCAATTTTGAAATTTTAAAAACCTTTGACTCGTATGACTGAGTATTCCCTATCAACAATAAACTCAAAATAATTATATAGATAATAAAAGCCCACGTCTTAGCTGAATCCTCATTTACAAGGATCTTTGCTTTAATGATATCTTTTGGACTTGTTATTTTCATATTTTATTTCTTTTCAGCAATTCTAAGCTTAGCAGAACGCGCTCTGTTATTTACTGCGATCTCTTCATCTGTTGGGATTATCAACTTACCTAATTGTTTCATAGGCACTTCAAATCTTCCATAAAAATCTTTCTCAGGTTCTCCTTCAAACATTCCATTCTTCATGAATCGTTTTACTAAACGATCTTCTAAAGAGTGATATGAAATAATGCTCAATCTTCCTCCTGGTTTTAAAACCTCTAAACTTTGCTCTAACATTTCCTTTAGAACATCCATTTCTTGGTTTACCTCAATTCTTATCGCTTGATAAATCTGAGCTAATATTTTAGCACTTCTATGAGCTGGTAAAAATCTCGCTAATACCACTTTTAACTCATCTGTATTTTTTATTGGATTCTCTTGCCTTGCTGCAACAATTGTATTTGCAATTGCTCCTGCATTCTTAAGTTCTCCATACATAAAAAACATTTGTCTCAAACTTGCTTCATCATACTCATTTACTACGTGATAAGCGGATAAGTCTCCTGATTGATTCATTCTCATGTCTAATTCTGCATCAAACCTTGTAGAGAATCCTCTTTCTGCCACATCAAATTGATGAGATGAAACACCTAAATCACCCAAAACTCCATCTACTTCTTTCTCTCCGTAAAAACGTAAATATCTTTTAAGATGTCTGAAGTTTTGATTAATCAAAGTAAATCTTGGATCATCAATAGCATTTTCCAACGCATCTTCATCTTGATCAAAAGCATACAATTTCCCATTTGGACCAAGACGCTTCATAATCTCTCTCGAATGTCCTCCTCCTCCAAAAGTCACATCTACATATACCCCATTCGGATCAACAATTAACCCATCTATACTCTCTGCCAATAAAACTGGCCTATGATATCCGTATTCTTCTTTACTCATCAAAACTTATATTACTCATTACATCCTGAGCCAACTCTCCAAAATCAAAATCATCATCTTCTAAAGTTGCCTCATACATCTGTTTATCCCATATTTCGATTATATTCACCTTTGATGAAAACACAAGTTCTTTGCTAATACTTGCAAATTCAATCAAATCCTTTGCTATTAATAAGCGTCCTGCATCATCAATCTCAACATTCTTCACACCAGCCATAAAACGACGAATAAACTTATCGTTTTTTTTATCAAATGGATTCAACTTTCCAATTTTCACCATCATCTTATCCCACTCTGACATTGGCCAAAGCTCTAAACACGTCTCAAAAACAGATCTTTTCAACACAAAACCTTCGGCAATAGCAGGCAACTGCTTCTTCAAAGAAGCAGGAACCAACACCCTTCCCTTAGTGTCTATTTTGCATTCATATGTCCCGATTATTGACGCCAAAGTACACTTATAATTATAATCTTAGCAAATGTAGTCATTTTTTTACCACAATTTACCACTTTTACCCACTTTGTTAATAAGTTTTCGCAACCTTGTGCGTTTACTGACTTTACATAGATAAACACCTGGAAATTAGCCTGTAGTTTCATATTACAAAACAGGTTTAAAGTCCTTTTTAAGAGATTTGGACGACTTTTTTCACAACAAAAAAAGCCTCAACTATATTTGTTTATAAAATAGTAAAAAAGAAGAAAATGAATATCTCACAATAAATTATTACTTTATTTAGAAATATTGTCACTTATAAAAGCGTATATTTGTGGGAATTTAAAAATCGCATTTAGAAACTACATGGAGCGAACTTTAAAAGAAGATGGTAAATTCCGTTATATTGAGGTTGGTGAAGGAACACCAATTATCATTCTACACGGATTAATGGGAGGCCTAAGCAACTTTGATGGTGTTACAAATTTTTTCCCCAAGGAAGGTTACAAGGTAGTTCTACCTGAACTTCCCCTTTATACAAATAGCATTTTAAAAACAAACGTAAAAGCTTTTGCAAAATTTGTAAAAGATTTTATTGAGGCAAGAGGCTATGAAAAAGTTATCTTACTAGGAAATTCTCTTGGTGGGCATATCGCATTATACTTTTCAAAGATGTATCCTGAATACCTTAAAGCTATGGTATTAACAGGAAGTTCTGGTTTATACGAAAGTGCAATGGGAGATAGCTACCCAAAAAGAGGAAACTACGAGTATATCAAGAAGAAAGCTGAAGATGTATTCTACGATCCTACTATTGCAACAAAAGAATTAGTTGACGAAGTATTTTCAACGGTTAATGACCGAATGAAATTAATCAAAACTATTACGATTGCTAAGAGTGCTATCAGACACAACATGTCGAAAGACTTACCTAATATTCAAATACCAACTTGTTTAATTTGGGGGAAGAACGATAAAGTTACTCCACCTGAAGTTGCTATTGAATTTAACGAACTGCTACCTGATTCAAACCTTTTTTGGATTGAAAAATGTGGACACGCAGCTATGATGGAACATCCAAATCAATTCAACGAGCTTTTGTTCGCTTGGTTTAATGAAAGAAATATCAAATAAGAATGAAAATAAATACTGCTGAATTTGTTGTAAGTAACTCTGAATCTAAGAAGTGCCCTAACGAACCGATACCAGAATACGCTTTTATTGGTAGATCGAACGTTGGTAAATCTTCGCTTATCAACATGCTTACAAATCAAAAATATTTAGCAAAAACATCTTCTCGTCCAGGAAAGACACAACTTATCAACCATTTTAAAATTAACTCAAATTGGTTCTTAGTCGATTTACCTGGATACGGATATGCTAAAGTTTCTAAGAAAACAAAATCTGTCTTTCAAAAGTTCATTACGGACTATTTTGAAACAAGACAGCAACTTGTTAGTGCTTTTGTATTAATTGATATTAGACATGATGCTCAAAAAATAGATTTAGAGTTCATGCAATATCTTGGAGAATCTGAAATACCTTTCAGTATTATCTTTACAAAAGCGGATAAAGTGGGTAAACAAAAAGTTGCTCAACTTGTTGCTAAATACGAAAAACAAATGTTTGCTAATAACTGGGCTGAAATGCCTCCTTACTTTGTAACCTCATCAGAAGATAAAACGGGAAGAGAAGAAGTATTACAATACATTGACGAGATAAATCAGGAAATGTTTAAAAACCAAGGTCCTCTTTAAAAACTGCTAATAAGCAGTTTTTTTTTGCTCTTTTCCAAACAACATCTTTAGCAACCTATATTAGATGTAATATTCATTTACAGTTATTATTCCTGCTCTAATGGCATATCTCGTCGCATCGTGAACATTATTCACTCCAAGCTTCTTAAAAATGTTTTTACGATGAGTAATAACAGTATGCACACTGATATTTCTATCTGCCGCTATCTCTTTAGTCATTTTACCAGAAGCTATTTCCTTCAAAATCTCCCTTTCTGCATTAGTCAGAACCTGCTCTACAGTCCTAATACTTAGTTCGTGCTCCTGAAGCTTATTAGCAATCCTCGGAGAAACATACTCCTCTGAATTTAATGTCTTCAGTAAACCTTCTTGAATCGAATCTATCGTATCATCTTTAAAAAGAATATTAAACTGCTTCTTTCTATTGCCTAAAAACTGTTTTAACCAAGATTCGTTCAATTCTTTAAAACACAATAGCCAAGATGAAGAACCAAATAAACTTCTAATTATTACTAATTGTTCTATTTGATTTTCCAATGTAGCACAATAAGGATCTATAATAACCATTCCTTCTTTATGCGTCGATAAAAACTGACGCAAATCACTCATATTAGACAAGTCACATACTTCCATAGGCACATTAACGATACGCTCTAATAGCTGCTTAAAAGCAAACTTAGTTATTTCTTGTCCATCAATAATACCTATATACAACATGTCTTTCTTCTCCTTAATTTGTTAAACAAAGATAATATTTCTCACTTAACTAACTATTTTCAATGAATTCAAAAACAAAAAAAGGTTGCATATAGTATTACCTACACAACAACCTTTTCATATTTAAAGCTAATTAATTCAATAACTAAAATCTAAACCTGCTATATATTACCATTTTCTCTTTCTTCGACTAATGGTATTCTAAACAAGTAGTACTTGCTATTCGCAACAAATTCACTCTTATCAGGAAAATTCAAAATACGGTGTCCTAATGGCAATAAATTTACTGTTACAACATTTACCTTACCTGACGAATCAATTGTTTCATACGAGAAAGGAACCTTATTTGATTGAGGGTAGCTATTTCTAACTACGCTTTGTTGATTTCTAATAATGTCCACCAAACTAAATCCTTCTCCGAAAAGCTCTTTTCTTCGCTCTATCCAAATTGCATCTAACAATTCTTGTCCTTGCAGTCCAATAGCTTCTTTTGCACCACGAGCAACCTTTAAAGCATTCAATTTATTAATTGCATCTCCATCTCCTAAATGTGCTTTAGCCTCCGCATTAATCAAATAAATTTCAGATGTACGCATTAAAACAATATCAGCTATTTGCCCTGCTTTAAACTTAAACTTAGCATAACGCATATAAGCCTCATCTCCTTCTTTCGGTTTGTCATTTGCAGGATCTGGCGCCCAATAAATCATCTTCTTACGATAATCTCCTTCATCAAATAACTCTCTAAAATATGGATCTGCATTAAAACTAAAATAATAACTCTCTTTTGATGTAACATCTAAAAAGTTGAATTGATATGAAGCATTACTCTGATTTGGCGTTTGCATCTGTCCCCAAATCCACTCTCTATTTGCAATATCATTAAATCCACTTTTATATTCCTCCTCATTCATCAAATAATCGTTCAAAGCCAATAACTCATCTGAATATTTCTTTGCCTTCTCCCAATTTTTCGCATACAATGTAGTTCGCGCCAACAATCCCAATACGACCTCTTTATTGATTTTATACTTAGCATCTCCCCTTCTATACGTTTGCGTATCTGGTATCAAATCATACGCTTCCTCTAAATCTTTAATAGACTGTTTATATAATTCACCAACAGTCGCCAAAGCCTTAGGAGCTGTATTAATATTTGTAGGCTCTAAATAAATCGGAGCTGTCAAAGCATTCGGATCCAAATCTATTGCAAAAGAATAACTCGACGCTAAATGCAAATACATAAACCCTCTCAAAGCTAACGCCTGTCCTTTAATTCTTTTCTTATCATTTACAGTTCCCTCAGAACCATCCACTTTTGTAATAACATGATTGGTATTGTTTATCGTTTGATAAGTCAAATTCCAACTATGTGTATTTGTTCCTCCTCTACCATATAAAGCATTAAAGGCATAATGACTACCAAAACCATATCTTGTATTCAAAACAATGTCATTCCCCATTGCATCCCCTGCGCGTAAAAATGCCCCATAACCAGGATTTGCATAAGAATAATACGTTTCCATTAACTTTCCCCAAGCTCCTGTCAATACCTTTTCATTACCAGCAGTAGTTTCAAACACTTTTGACTCTTCTACTGCATCTGTTGGTGATGTATCCAAACTACAAGAAACCAATGAAGTTGAAATTACAAAAGCACCAATGATATATTTAAAAATTCGATTTTTCATTTTTCTCTAATTATAATTTTACATTCAATCCAAGTGAAACAGTCTTCATTGAAGGATATCTATAATACGTAGTTCCATCAAAAGTTTGTTCTGGATCTAAACCTTGTTCTTTTGTCCAGGTAAACAAGTTTTCTGCTTGGAAAAACAAACTTGCAGATTCAAGCTTAATTCTTCTTAACCATTCTTTAGGTAGATTATACGACAACGTAATAGTCTTTAATTTCAAGAACGAACGATCTATCAAGAAACGATCAGACTCGTTTGTCCATGAACTCTTAGGATTAGTAGATAATCTTGCAACATCAGTATTTGGGTTTTCTGGCGTCCAACGATTCAACATGTCTTCACTCCAAGTCCCACCATTACCACTTTGTCTATACAAGCTTAGCTTATCTCTGTTGTATATCTTACCACCTATAGTATAAGTAAAATTCGCTGCCAACTCCCAATTTTTGTACGACAATTCAGTCTGAAAACCTCCTGTTACATCTGGTAGAGAATTTCCTTTAAATACTTTATCTTGAACACTCAACTCTGAGTAATCTTCAGTCACCCTTTTTGTTCCATCAGTATTTTGAACATACCATTGAGGATTTCCATTTTCAGGATTTACTCCAGCCCATTCAATCAAATAAAAATCATAAATAGAACCTCCTTCAACCCATTTCTTAGAACCGCTCCACATCTCTTTAGAAGGCAATGAAGTAATCTTATTTTTATAAGTTGTTAAGTTCATTCCCAAGTGAAGTTTCCAATCATCCGTCATAATTGGATACCCATCTACACTAAACTCCCATCCATAATTATTAACCGCTCCAATATTTTCTTGTATAGATGCAAATCCCAATGAAGGTGCTAAAGTCTTGTCAAACAACAAATCTTTTGATCTACGCTCGAAATATTCAATTGTACCATTTAGTCGATTATTGAAAAATCCTACATCCAATCCAATATTCAAATTCATATTAGATTCCCAAGATAATTTTGGTGTTTCCAACCTTGAAGCAGCCAAACCTGACTCTCCCAAGTTATTGTAAATTGTAAACAACGATTGATAAGCATAATATCCAATATTGTCATTTCCTTGCGCACCATAACTCGCTCTAAACAATGCATTTGACAACCATGTATCTCTGTATTTAGTCATAAACTCTTCATCTATAATTCTCCATGAAGCTCCTACTGACCAAAAATCTCCCCATCTTGTATCTGGTGAAAATCGTGAAGAACCATCTCTTCGATAAGAAGCAGACAAGTAATATTTCTTATCGTATGAATATTGTGCATTCCCAAAGAAACTCAACATTTTATATTCATCTGCTTTCCCATAAAAATCAACTAATCTTGATGCTGCATTAGGCTCTTCATAACCTGCCATTATAATTTGCTGACGAACTCCTCCAAAATAATTTGAATTATATTGATAAAACTCCTGCCCTCCCATTAACGAAATAGCATTTTTATCATCAATGTCTAAATTATAGTTCAACACGTTATTAAACGTCATACTCACAGTACGTGTGTTTCTACGAGAAACACTACCTCCTGTTGCTGTAGATGGTCCAAAGTCTGGATTAGCCACATTGTGATTATACATACTATTATAATCTACGTTTAATGAAGACTTGAACTTCAAGTTCTCTAAAAACTTAATCTGAGCATGCGTACGGAATGTAGCAACATCTCTTTTTATTTCACTTTTGTCTTTCGGTAGAGTTGCTACCAAATTGTATTTATTATAAGATGTCTTTCTATAATTTCCATAGTCAAAAATACGCTCCCCAGTTTCAGGGTCAGTTAAGTAAGCTCCTGTTGATAAATCGCGTTCATAAATAGGGTAAAATGAAGGCAAACCACGCGCAAAACCAATTACGTTGTTAATAGCACTATCATCTTGCTTAGGATAATCTTGAATCGAATGAGATGCAGAAACATTCATCCCTATCTCTAACCAATCCTTTGCATCCATTATAATATTAGAACGCAAATTAAAACGCTTAAAACCAGACTCTAACACATATCCTTGATCATTCAAATATCCTCCAGACACATAGTAACGAGATTTAGCTCCACCTCCACTAACGCGTAAGTTAACATCTGTATAACGTGCATTTTGAGATAACGCATCACTCCAATCATCATTCCACAAAGGCTTTAATCCAGGCAATAACTTCCCATCTTCTCCTACAGGTTGTGGAATCCCTAAACCATAAGGGTTAATTCCAATACTATTAACCAAATTCGTAGAAGCATAAGTAGCAGCTTCAGAAGCAGACATATTAGCATTATCCATCTGCCCGTTGCGAATAGCTTCCCACTGCAACTCCATATACTGATTCGTACTCATTTGCTTATAGTCACTTCTTGCTCTACTTGAAATACCATGCTTTGCAGTAATTTCAATTTGAGGATCACTTTCACGTCTCCCTTGCTTAGTCGTAATCATAATTACACCATTAGCAGCACGAGAACCGTATAATGTAGCCGCAGTAGCATCCTTTAATACTGAAATAGACTCAATATCAGTTGGAGAAATAGCAGACAACCCTCCTTCGTATGGAACACCATCTACAACGTACAATGGGTCGCTTGCCGCATTAATTGATCCAACTCCTCTAATGCGAATTGTCGCTTCTGAACCAGGTTGTCCACTGGCAGAAAATGACTGCAAACCAGCAACAGAACCCTCTAAAGCTTTAGACACATTACTAACTTGTGACTTCTCAATCGATTTTGCTTGTATCAAACCAACTGACCCTGTATAAGTTTTCTTACTTGCTGTACCATAGGGTACTTGAATAACAACTTCGGACAACTCACTTGCTTCGTAATTCAAAGAAATATTTATTGATTCTTGCCCTTTATATATTGTTTTTTGCGTTTGATACCCAATAAATGAAAACTCTAAAACTTGTCCTTCATTTACCTTAATAGAGTACAGACCATCTAAGTCTGTCATAGTTCCTTGATTTGTACCTTGAATTATAACACTAACTCCAGGCAAAGTTCCACTTGCATCACTGACTATACCAGATACAAGTTTCTCTTGTGCTTGCAGACTTAAAACGCTGACAAACACAAATAAAAATGTGTAAATTTTTTGCATATAAAATACCTCCGAGATAACACTAAATAGTGCTACCACGTATTATTAAAGATTATTAGTAAATATTAAAACTGAAAAAAATGAGGGATTTAAAAGAAGTCCCCATAAGAATATTGGCTACATACAGCAGCACACCTGCATCGAAGATGATGCTTGTAAAGAAATAAAAGAATCGGAAACATTAACAAGTCGGAAAGCCCCTACCTGATTTAAGTAAATTGATTTCATAATATCTAAATTTTTGTATTCTCTTTTTGATAGAAGTAGATTCAGATAACCTTCATATTGTTTTTCGTCCCCAAACCAAAACAATAAATACACTTAACACATTAAGGTTATCTGCCCTCTACTATTCTGATACAAATATATTTTGAATGAATAAAAACTGAAATACCATAAATATGGTAGATTTAAGAGTGCTTTTTATTTTTTATAACATAAATATCAATACAGACTTTTCTATTTGAACTACTCTCGTTTAATACCGTAATCAAACAATTACCTCTTGATAATAAACAAAAAAAAGAGCCAACTAAATAGATGGCTCTTTTATCGACTAACTTATATTTTAGCCTTTATATTTTAAAGGTAAATACACTACCTTTTTGGTTTCGAAAAATTCGTTTTCAAAAATATTATTTAAATCAAACTGAATTGCTTTTGGAAAATCTTGAAGTTCCTCTGTCAGGTCTCCTCCTTTTAAATAAAGGATACCATTTTCAAACTCGTGCTTATTTTCTTTAGCAGTTTTATGTCTAACCCATGGCACAAAATCTGCCATATTTGTAACGGCGCGACTCACAATAAAATCAAACTTTTCATTTACTGTCTCTGCGCGTTTTTGCTCTGCTACTACATTTGTCAATTCTAATGCATTAATCACTTCATTCACAACTCTAATCTTCTTAGCAATAATGTCAATCAAATAAAACTGTGTTTCTGGATACAATATCGCCAAAGGAATTCCAGGAAAACCTCCACCAGTACCCACATCCATAATCTTTGCTCCTGGTAAAAACTCCATTACCTTAGCAATTCCTAATGAATGTAAAACGTGCTTTGTATATAACTCTTGTATGTCCTTACGTGAAATAACATTAATCTTTGCATTCCACTCAATATAAACCTCTTCTAATTTTTCAAATTGACTTATCTGTAAAGGTGTCAAATCAGGAAAATATTTTAAGATTTCTTCCATGTCTAAAATTTTGACAAAAGTAACTTTTTTTATTGGTAAAAACCGAAATCTAATAATGATTAAACCACAATTAATAATTACCTTTGAGTTAACCGATTAGTAAACCCTTATTTTAATATGAATTCTCAATTTTTATCTGATAGAATTAACAGCTTAACAACATCGCAAACTTTAGCAATGGCAGCTAAAGCGAGAGAACTAAAAGCTCAAGGAATTGACGTAATTAGTTTAAGTTTAGGAGAGCCTGACTTCAATGCTCCTGAATTTATTAAAGAAGCTGCAATACAAGCAATCAAAGACAACTTCAGTAAATACCCTCCTGTTGATGGTTATATGGAGTTAAAAGAAGCAATAAGCAAAAAGTTTAAAAGAGATAATAATCTTGATTATGCACCAAGCCAAATCGTAGTTTCTACAGGTGCTAAACAATCACTTTACAACGTAGCCCAAGTAATGATTAATCCTGGTGATGAAGTAGTAATTCCTGCTCCATATTGGGTAAGTTATGCTGAAATTGTAAAGATTGCAGGTGGTATACCAGTAGAAGTTCCTACTTCTATTGAAAGTGATTTTAAAATTACTCCTGAACAACTTGAAAGTGCAATCACTCCAAAAACTAAAATGATTTGGTTCTGTTCTCCTTGTAACCCAAGTGGATCTGTTTATAGCAAATCTGAATTTGAAGCAATTGCTGCAGTATTAGAAAAATATCCTAATATCTTCATCTTATCTGATGAGATATACGAACATATCAACTTCACTGGTTCTTATTGTAGTGTTGGAACTATCGGTAGCTTACAAAACCGTACAATCACAGTTAATGGTATTGCAAAGGCATTCGCAATGACTGGATACCGTATTGGATATATTGGAGCTCCTGAGTTTATTGCAAAAGCATGTACTAAAATGCAAGGACAAGTTACTTCAGGTGCAAATAGTATAGCTCAAAGAGCGACTATCAAAGCTGTTGAAGCTGACCCAAGCGTATTAAAAGACATGGTTAAAGCATTTGAAAAACGCAGAGACATTGTAGTTGGCTTAATTAAAGATATTCCTGGAATGAAGATTAATGTTCCTGAAGGAGCTTTCTACGTATTCCCAGATGTATCAGCTTTGTTTGGAAAAACATATCAAGGCGTACAAGTAAATAATGCAGACGACTTATCTATGTACTTATTAGAAAAAGCTCACGTTGCTACTGTTACTGGTGCTGCATTTGGAAACCCAAACTGTATTCGTTTATCTTACGCTACAAGCGAAGATCAACTTATCGAAGCATTAAGAAGAATAAAAGAAGCGGTAAAATTCTAATATTGCTTTATCAATATATTAAAGGTTCTATAAATTATAGAACCTTTTTTTGTTTCCATTACTGAAAATAAGTAATTTTAAACATCTATAAAATCACACACTTTGGACTTATTACTTTCAAGTATAGCTAAACACGTTTCTCTCACAAAAGAAGAACAACAAATAGTTTTAGATTCTTTTACAATTACTCGTTATCCTGCCAAAACAAAATTACTTCAAGCAGGTGAAGTTTGTATTAACTCGTCTTTTGTTCTTTCTGGAATATTGAGAAACTATTGCTTAGACGACCAAACAGCAGAACATACCATGAGCTTCGCAACGACCAATTGGTGGATTGCTGATATGTATAGCTTCCTTTCACAAAAACCAGGAGAATCTTATATAGAAGTCGTAGAAGATGCTATCGTAATGACGATGAGCAGAGATCATCAATTAGCATTATTTGACCGTGTCCCAAAAGTTGAAAGATATTTTAGAATTCTTATAGAGCGTTCTCTTGTTGCAAACCAACAAAGATTAATGGACAACATGAGACTAACTGCAGAAGAACGCTACGAGCGTTTCTGTCAGCGTTTTCCAGAGATTAAATACAACTTACCTCAAAAGCAAATTGCTTCTTATTTAGGCATCACACCTGAGTTTTTCAGCAAAATGAAAAAGCGTTTACTAACAGGTAAATAATTCACTAAGCTACCTCTACCATACGCTAAGCAGTTCTTAACCTACCTTAAGTGTAAAGAACACAAGGCAGTAGTATCTTTGTATTATCAAAATGAAACAACTATGGAAAATAAAATAATATACAAAGCAGATACAAGAGGATACGCTAATCACGGTTGGTTAAAATCTCATCACACCTTCAGTTTTGCAAACTATCGCAATAATGACAGAATACACTTTGGTGTACTACGCGTTCTAAATGACGATAATGTAGCAGCAGGTATGGGCTTTGGAACGCATCCACACGACAATATGGAGATTATCTCTATTCCGCTATCAGGAAGCTTACAACACAAAGATAGTATGGGAAATGGCACTATAATTCGCCAAGGAGAGATACAAGCTATGAGTGCCGGAACAGGAATACAACACAGCGAGTTTAATCCAAGTGAAACAGAAGAAAGTAAATTCTTGCAAATATGGCTATTCCCGAATAAGTTAAATGTCAAACCAAGATATGACCAAATCCAAATAAACGAAGAAGATCGCCACAATAAATGGGATCAAATCTTATCTCCTAATCAAGAGGACAAAGGAGTTTGGATTAATCAAAATGCATGGTTTCACCTTACAGACTTAGAACAAGGAAAAGATCTACAATATGAGTTAAAAGATAAATCTAATGGTATATTCTTGTTCGTACTCGAAGGTCAAATAAAAATAGATGACATCACTTTACATCGACGAGATGCAATTGGCTTCTGGAACGAACCAAATTTCAAAATCCAGGCCCAACAAAATAGTCAAGTACTATTAATGGAAGTGCCAATGGAATTACCAGAATTCTTAAACTAAGAAAACACCCAAATATTTTAAATAAAAAAAGGCTCATCAGATGATGAGCCTTTATATTTTTTATCCGTTTTTCAAGTTACGAACTTCTTCTTCTGTTAAGAATCTCCATTTACCTCTTGGTAAATTCCATTTAGTTAATGCACCATACATTACACGGTCTAATTTGATTACATTATATTTCA
>JASLGC010000234.1 GCA_030150335.1 Flavobacterium sp. | reverse complement strand
ATTCAATAGACCGGTCCTATAACTCAGCTGGTTAGAGTAGCTGACTCATAATCAGCAAGTCCCTGGTTCGAGCCCAGGTGGGACCACAAAAGAACCCCTCATTACCTTGGTAGTGAGGGGTTTATTTTTTTTAGGGGGTTGAATAGGGCCAACGAAACCTATTATTCATACACCCATATTCTTTTATTTTCTAAATATTGCTTTCAGGAGCATTTGAATCCAACGTTTTCTTTAATTCATTTAAGATATCTTGTAATTTATGTTCACCTAAATTACTAACAAACTTTCCTTTTTGGTAGTAAAACAACTCTGGAAATCCTTCTCCTATTTCAAACTCTTTGCGTTTGCCTTTATACATTTGCTTAATCTCTTGAATGATGTTTTGCTCATTATTAAACTGAATCCAATGCTCATCAAGAATTCCAAATCTCTTAAAACCAGTTCCCTTGCGGTAATTCTCCATGCGAATTGCAGGGTCACCATATAAAGCAATAAACTGAAAATCCTTATTTTCAGGATTTGATGCTATCTTATTTGCCTCCTCAAAAAACTCCAAACAAGGCCCACAATTTACAGAAGTAATCAAATAAATTGTATTCTTTTTAGTAAAATCAGCAATATTAACTTTCTTTCCATCAATAGTAGTATAAGTTACTAATTCCGGTCCCATAAACGTTTCTATTCCTAAAGAATCAACTGATATTATATTATCGTAAAATCCAATCATATCTGAGCTAATTCTATATTGAATACTATCATATTTATCGCTAGTCCCTTTTTTTAGTAAATCAAAATTCATCACATTCAAATTACCCTTTTTATCAAAGTCCATAATTTCCACAAACTCTTTATATTCACTCTCACTTAGATTCTCCTTTAACATAGGGATACGGTTTTCTAAATAAGTTTCTTTTGTTTTCAAAGAGTTATTGCAACCTGTTAGCATAACTAAAACTGCGATAATTGCTGCTATATAATTAATTACTTTCATATAAGACGATAATCATTTCAATTAATATTCTGATTAAGCAAGATATTATTTAAATAATTAAAAGCAATATTAAATTACACATTGTATTGATTTAGCTACAAAAACACTATAATATATTCAGACCTTTGTCTTTACAACAACTAAGTCAAACTAACCAAAAAACAATATTTTAACACAGTAAAAACCTCAATAAAATTGTATTTTAGTAACACCAAAAATTGATTCAATCATTTTTAAAAGCGTATGAAAACCCCTATAAAAATATCGTCAATCACAGAACTTCACAGTTTTCTAAACTTAAAGAAACCAACAAATCCACTAATTAGTATTTTTGATTTCAATGATATTTCTATCGACCCACAAACAATACTAAGTGCAATTTCAACAGATTTCTATGTAATTACAATGAAGAAAGACTGTGCCGGACGTTGCAAATACGGTCAGCAATACTATGATTTTGCTGAAGGAATAATGTATTTCATCGCCCCACAGCAAGTATTGCGATTTGAAGACATACTCCTTTCAGAAGTACGCGGAAGTGTATTAGTAGTACATCCAGATTTTTTATACAGGTATCCAATAGCTTCACAAATTAAAAACTATGGTTACTTCTCCTACTTGAGTAATGAAGCTCTACATTTATCAGAACGAGAAGAAAAGTCTATTATAGATATATTCGAAAACATCAACCGAGAAATAGACGCCAATATGGATGCATATACCCAAGATTTATTGGTTTCTAATATCGATTTATTACTTAAATACTGCGACCGTTATTACAACCGTCAATTCCTAACAAGAAAGAAAAACAACAGTGACTACCTGATTAAATTTGAAACAATATTAGATTCCTATTTTAAAACAGACGATTTACTTATTAACGGAGTTCCAAATGTACAAACTATTGCCGCAGACCTCAACCTCAGCGCCAATTACCTCAGCGATATGCTAAAAGTACAAACAGGGCAAACAACACAACAACATATTCAAAATAGATTGATACAAAAGGGAAAAGAACTCTTGTCAAACACCTCACTATCAGTATCAGAAATCGCCTATAAATTAGGCTTTGAACACCCTCAGTCATTTCATCGTTTGTTTAAAAACAAAACTGAAATGTCACCCATGGAATTCAGACAATCATTTAATTAGTTATACCAAAGGCAAAAATATTTTTGCCTTTTTTTTATTCTATAAACCTCACGATATCAATCCCTTTCAGTTTCCACTTTTTTAACTCTTTATCAGTAATTCAGTTAGGAATTAATAAAATGAAGCTACTCCGTTTTTTGCAGATTATTAGAATTTTGTACTAAGCAATACAAACCTATATAAAAGATGAAAAACATTTTACTTGTTGTCACAAATGTAGATAGATACACAAACAGTGAGCTTAATACTGGTTTATGGCTAAGTGAGCTAACGCATATATACGCGGCTCTAACTCAAGAAAATTGGAACATAACAATTGCGAGTCCACAAGGAGGTAATATTCCTATAGACCCCGCAAGTTTAACTCCATTGGTTTTAGATAAGCTTACCAAACAATATTATAACAATTCAGCTTTTAGAAATATCCTTACAAACACAAAAAGTCTGCAGGAGGTCATAACCGAAGAGTTTGACTGTGTGTATTTAGCAGGAGGTCATGCAACGATGTACGACTTTCCAAACAACACCACACTACAAAAAATCATTCAAACTCATTATGAAAACAACAAACTCATTACAGCTATCTGCCATGGAGTTTCAGGGTTAATTAACGTCCAACTTTCAAATGGTTCTTTTCTTATCCAAGGAAAAAAATTAACTGGCTTTGACTGGTTTGAAGAAAAACTCGCTAACCGACAAAAGTTAGTGCCTTTCAACTTAGAATCGGAAATTAAAAACAGAGGTGGAATACTCCAAAAAGCATTTATTCCAATGACTTCAAATGTTGTAATTGACAACAACTTACTCACAGGACAAAATCCTTTTAGTTCAAAAGAAATGGCTAAAAAGGTTGTTACAAAACTTAAATCAATTTAAAATCGCATCAGAATGGAAAATCAAATCAAAGGAGAAAAAGACCCAAGAATAATAGGAGAAATCAGAGAGTTTTTAAATGCTTTAAACAATAGTGGTGGTCAACCGATGGAAACAATGACTCCACAAGAAGCAAGAGAGGTACTTATTGGCGCTCAAAAATCAGTTAATGTAGATGTTTCTGGAATTACTGAATCTCAAAGAGAAATTACACAAGACGGACATACGGTTACAATTCACATTGTAAAACCAGAAAACACAACAAGTGAGAACTTACCTGTATTCATGTTCATTCACGGTGGCGGATGGGTATTAGGTGATTATCCTACGCACAAGCGCTTAGTTAGAGATTTAGTTGTAAAAAGTGGGGTTGCTGCCGTTTTTGTAGATTATACTCCATCTCCTGAAGCACAATACCCAATTGCAATTAATCAAATTTATGCCGCTACAAAATGGGTTGCCGAAAATGGTCCAGAAATTGGTGTAGATGGTAAAAACTTAGCAATAGCTGGAAATAGCGTTGGAGGGAATATGACTGCTGCAACTTGTTTAATGGCAAAAGATAAAGGAGGTCCACAAATTAAATTCCAATTGCTTTTATGGCCTGTAACTGATTCTGACTTCACTCGAGAATCTTATTCAAAATACGCGGACGGACGATTTTTAACTACACCAATGATGAAATGGATGTGGGATAACTATGCTCCTACATCAGAACAAAGAAATGAGTATTACGCTTCGCCATTAAAAGCATCTGTTGAACAATTAAAAAACTTACCACCAGCATTAGTACAATTAGCAGAAAACGACATTCTTTTTGACGAAGGTTTAGCTTATGCAAGAAAATTAGACGAAGCTAAAGTACCTACTACGATTCAAACATATAATGGTTTTATTCACGACTACGGATTATTAAATCCCTTAGCACATATTCAAGCGGTTAATAAATCAGTAGAACAAGCTGCTCATGCATTACGAACTGCATTATTTACAAAATAAACTATACCACAAAAAAACCTGTTGCCTTTTTAAGTAACAGGTTTTTTTTATTATTTAATCTTATCTATTTTCTTGTTCTAATTTTATAGCTTCAATTCCCTCTTGATAGGTAGTAACTTTAAAATCTGGAAAACGCTTTTTAAACTTACTGGAATCAAAAATATTATCTTCTCCATATCGAGGCAATAACTCTTGCAATTCTTTTAACTGCTTTACAAACAGAGCACCAAAACTCAACAACCAATTTGGAAGAACTCGATAAGTAAATTTCTTGCCATATACTTTTGATGCCAAAGCGATAAACTGTTTATAAGTAAGTCTATTGTCATCACATGGTAAATGCCAAGTTTGCCCATACGCATCTGGTGTATTACCTATCAATGCCATAGCTCTACTTGCATCTGGTGTCCAAATTAATGTTCTCAATGCATCGTCTCTCAACAAGACTTTTAGTTTTTTATCTGCTTTTATTGCATCAAAAATAAAAGTATTAGTAATACTCTGTGTTTGTCCTGGACCGTAAAACTCTGGAGCGCGACAAATCACTGCCTCAATTTCATTAGACTTCATTGCATTCAATAGCATCTCTACTATTTGCTTTCTAACGTTTCCCTTTCTTCCCACAGGGGCAAAAGCAGTATCTTCTGTTAGTACTTTATCATTTTGAGGATACATATAAGTATTGTCAAAAAACACCAACTTCGTCTTATAAACTTTACAAGCATCTATTACATTCTGCATAATAGTTGGAAACTGACTTTCCCACATTTCACTATTCATAGGTAGTCCCAACGTAAAATATGCAATTTCACTGCCTTCTACTGCGCGAAAAGCCATCTCTTTGTCGAGTAAATTTGCAGAAAACAAAGTATCTGTGTCATTTACTTTTTTCGGTTTTCTACTGACCAATCTAATATCTGAGGTATAATTTAACTTTAATGCCTTGGCTAACGCTGTACCAATCTGTCCATTTGCACCTAATATTGTTTGCATATCTTTTAGAATTTGGATTAAAAATATAGTTCGTTAGTAGATTTACACTTTCCAAGTAGTTCACTAACTCATTTTTACACTACAAAATTATGGATTATAACCTGCGTAAGTGTAGCTTTATCAAACACATATATAACCGAATCCCCTTTTTCACTTTTAATTATTAAAAGCTGTACTATCCTATTTATTTTTGAACAATTACAAGTATTTTGCTGGCACAATGCTGGCACATTTCTCCACAAAAAGCCTTGTTTTTAGGCCAAAACTGCCGGAAAACTGCCCGTAATGTGCCCTTTTCTCGGAACTAAAATAATGATGACTAACTTTACTCTTTATCGCTATGTGTATCATCCAATAACATTTATTAGATTGACATTTAAATAAAAATTACAATACAACCCAAAATTATTAGTCAATTCATGACATAAAAAAAATATTATTGTTAAAAACAAATACCTTTAGTGTAGTTTAAAACAAAAGGATTAAACCTAACTCAAAAAATTAATAATAAATTTTAAAATAAAACAACAATGTAGTAAATTGCAATAAACTTTGTAACATCTCGTTATAATACAGAATTGCTATTTATTCATGAAACCATAGCTGATAGAGCCTATCTAACATGCTATCAAGTTTATATTGATTTTCAAAACATTAGGTTTTGAAATATTTAAAATAAATATCGTATTTTTTATATTAAATTTGCGAGTAATTAAAAAAGAAAATTGTTATTTGAATCAAAAAAAATTATAATGAAAAAGATTATATTCTTGTTTTTTATTGTAACATCACTGAGCTCAGTGTATGGACAACGTAAGTCAAAAAAGGTAGAAACAAAACCTAAAGTAGAGTACTACGATATCAAAGAAATTATTGAGAATAAAACAGAACTTTCGCTTACAGAAAAGCAAATGGCTGCATTTACAATCAAAAATGAGTTCATCAAAAGAGATTTACAAAACCTAAATGCGAAGACTGATTTAGACCCTGCTGAACTTAAAATGGACCGTCGCGACCTTGTAATCGGATACAAACAATTTATCGAGCGTACTTTAACTGAAGAACAACTTGAAAATTGGACTAAAATAAAAAAAGAAATAAACGCAGCTAAAGCTGGTGAAACAGATTATAAAACTGAGCTTAGAGAAATTGATAACGAGTATAAAGCTGATGTAAAAGAAATTTACAGAAAGTACAGCAAAGACCGCAAAATATACTACGCACAAAGAGATATTGCTAAAAAACAATATGAAGGAAAGAAACTTAAACTTCAGAAAAAATACGAGGTTGTAACTTTAGAAGAAGGTGCAGAAGAAGAAAAAGTACTTACTTTAGAAGAGATTTTAAACTTAACGAAAGAATTCGACGATTACTACAATCAGGCATCTGAAAGTCATCCTTTGGAATACTTAGAAATCAAAGAAGAATACCCAGATGAAAATACTGAGTCAAAATATTACGAAGAAGAAGGAGATTATTAATCTCCTTTTTTTTTGCACTATTTACAGATGCTATAGCACTTTATAGTGCGTAATGTCCGAATAATACTAAAATACAAGTATTTTAAACGGATTGAATTCATATTTTTTGTCGAAATTTGCACAAAAATTAGATTATGTCTTATATCAGTAGAGTTATTAATGGTAAATGTCCAAACTGTGGAAAAGAGAAAATTTTTCATGACAATGGAAATCCTGTAACCTTCAGAATGCCAAAAATGACCAAAGATTGTTCTTCTTGTGGATATAATTTCCATAGAGAAACAGGTTTTTATTTTGGAGCAATGTACATGAGTTATGCACTTACAGTTGCAGAAATGGTTGCTGTAATGGTGGTTCGTTATATCTTAAATGAAGCCTTCGGACTGAATATCAATTTACTACAAACTTTCATTGCAATTGTTTTTGTTGTCTCTATTTTATGGACCTTCAACTATAGATTATCAAGAATTATGTGGTTGAATATGTTTTATAAAAAAGAATAGGATTATTAAAAAAAAGTTCTTTATATTTGCACCACCTAAAACAGAAACGGGTGTAGTTCAAGGGTAGAATAGCGGTCTCCAAAACCGTTGATGGGGGTTCGAATCCCTCCACCCGTGCAGATAAAAAAACTCCTTAAGAAATTAAGGAGTTTTTTTTTATTCGTATTTTTTCATAAAATCTTTTGGTGTACAACCAGTCTTCTTTTTAAACACTTTTGAGAAATAAGAATAGTCGTCATATCCTAAGATGATAGCAATATCACTAAAACTTTTGCCTGTATATAGCAACATTCTCTTGGCCTCAAGCACTACTCTATCTAAAATAATATCTGTGGTCGTTTTGTCCACAAGCGTCTTGCAGATTCGATTTAAATGCTTTTGTGTCATGTTCATCCATTGCCCATATACTGCGGCAGACTTCTCCGTTTTAAAATTGCGTTCTAACAAGTCTTCGAAATGCTGAAAATGATTATTGTAATTCATATTCGCAATTGCCTTAAATGAATCACCATGTAGCAACATGCGATTAGTCTCTACATAAAACAAAGAGGCTAAATTCACCAATACATTGTTCTTTTTCCACTTCATATTTTTCACCTCATCAACCATCTTCTTCATCAGGTAAACGATTGAATCTATTTCCTCCTCCTCTACCATAAACCCATTAGGGTAAAATGCCGAACGAAAAACAGGGTACTCTCTTACTGTTTCCCTTACAAAGAACAAATCGAAAAACTCTTGCGTGTGGAAAAATATATATCCATCAATATCATCAGATAATTCCCAACTATGGGTTTGCCCGGGAGCAAGCATAAAAACAGCACCTCTTTTTACCTCGAAGCTATTAAAGTCGATTTCATGAGTTCCTGACCCTTTTGTAAAAATCATACAGGCATAAAAGTTATGCTTATGTGCTTTCTCAATATACGTGTGATTGGAAAGTAAATGACTTGGAATGGTGTTTGCATAAAAATCTTCACGAAGTTCATTCTTCGTCAAATCCTTCATTTGCAATATTGTTATTTCATCCATAATCATTAATTAAACGCCAAAAATAGCAAATAAAACGACAAACATGCTCTTTCCTTAAAACGCACTCTTTATATGTGCAAAATTTATATTTAACTTAATTTCTATACATTTCCCGATGAAATAGTTTGATTCAAAATAGGTATGTTGTTAATTCATAATTATTTTTAAACTCCTTTTAATTCAAACTTTATTATCTTTAAGCCTTTAATAGAATATTCTTATGAAATACATATTATCTCTTTTATCAGTATTTGCTTTAGTTTCTTGTTCAGAAGGAAACCAAAATAACTTAGAACCTATAGATAAACAATCGGCAAGAGAAGTTACTTTGAAAGCAGTTGTTGCTGGCGATAGTATTTTGCATATTACAAGTCAAAAAGTATGGGCAAACGGACAATTAGTTGCTCAAAAAGTTGATACTTTAAAAACACCGAAGGAAATCACTGTTTGGGGAGAAAAAACTCCTACTACACTGGTGAAAACACCTATTTATGTAACTGTTGAATAATTAAAAATGAGAAGGAAAAGTAGTAAAGCTGTTTCTCTTGTGCTAATCACAGCTGCATTAGCATCATGTGCTAAACCACAAGAAGACCAAGAACAAAAACAACGTGTGTATATGCGTGCTGATAGTAGTGCTCCATATACAGAGGTAACTGAGCAATATAACCAACAACGCAGTGGTGGTATGGGAATGGGTAGCGCATTCTTATGGTACATGGCTTTCCGTCCGATGATGGGTGGTGGTATGGGATATACCAGTAATGGTATTAACCCGAAGTCAAATGTTGGTACAAACACACATAAGGCTAATGCTTATGCTAAGACTCAATCTGCAAGAGGTGGTTTTGGAAAAACAGCATCGGCTAAGGGTACAAGTGCATCATCTTAATTGTTCACATGAAAATAAAATACCTTAAAGCTGATGAAAATTGGCAACAACGATTAGAACAAAACGGTTTTGGCTATCATACTGATGAGAATAATATTCCTTATTGGGTAGAACATTATTACTATAGCATCAGCGAATCGTTTGCTGATGAAATATATACTGCAACGGCGGATTTATGGAAAATGTGTTTAGAAGCTGTTGACCATGTTATAACAAATAAACTATACGACCAATTTCAAATACCTGTTTATATTCATCAATTCATAGAGGATTCTTGGGAAAATGACGCGCCAAGTATTTACGGTCGCTTTGACTTCGTTTATGATGAGTATAAAAAACAATTGAAAGTTTTAGAATTCAATGCTGACACACCTACTTCACTATATGAAACAGGGGTTGTGCAATGGCAATGGATGCAGAATTACTTCAATGATAGTGTGGACCAGTTTAACTCTGTTCACGATAGATTAATCGAATCTTGGCAAGAAATAAAGCCTTATTTAAAAGGCGATACGCTTCATTTTAGTTGCGTAAGAGAATCATTGGAAGACTTGACTAATCTTGAATATTTGAGAGATTGTGCTATGCAAGCTGGTATCAATACGAAGCTAATCTATATTGATGATATTGGTTGGAACGGAGATACATTCACCGATTTAGAAGAAGAGGTTATTACTGACATCTTTAAACTTTACCCATGGGAATGGTTAATCTATGAGCCTTTTGCATTGCATATTCCAAACGATACTGCTCAAGCGAACTGGATTGAACCTGCTTGGAAGATGATTTTGTCTAACAAAGCTATTATGGCTATTCTGTGGAAACTATATCCTAATCATCCTCTTTTGCTTGAAACGTATTTTGACGAGCCTAAGGGAATGAGAAACTATGTAAAGAAACCTTTACTGTCAAGAGAGGGTGCTAATGTGACAATGTATAAAGACAACCAAATCATTGAGGCTACTGCTGGTGATTATGGTGAAGAAGGTTACATCTGTCAGGAATTGGCTAATCTACACAAAGAAAATTCAGGCTATTCAATAATTGGTAGTTGGGTAATTGGACAAGAACCTTCTGGTATTACTTTTAGAGAAAGTAACGAATTAATCACAACTGATAAGAGTAGATTCATCCCTCATATTATTGAATAAGTCTTGCTTTATAGTAGAAATAATCCCAACGTAAAAACAAACTAATATGACCCCAGAGTTTATATACGACAAAACATACGAGAACATCGTTTTTAATTTTAACGACATTTCTTTTAGAGAGTTTGAAAACTGTAAATTTATCAATTGTGATTTAAGTGCTTGCTCTTTCTTGGCTACACTTTTTATCGAATGTGAATTCACTGGATGTAATTTCAAAGATGCTGAGTTAAATTATGTCGGTATTAGAAACTGTAATTTCAACAAGTGTAACTTCACTCATGTAAACTTTGCAATGATTGACCAAACTATTTTTGAGTTTACTTTTACAGACTGCAACCTTGAGTTTACGCAATTCTATGGTTTAAAACTAAAACGTCAGTTATTTTCAAACTGTAGTTTAGTAAGTGCTGACTTTATGGAAGCTGATTTAACCATGGCGCTATTTGATAATTGCAACCTGTATCGCGCTGTGTTTACAAAAGCAAATGCAGAAAAAGCGGACTTCTACACAAGTTATAACTACGAAATTGACCCACAATCTACTAAGCTTAAAAAAGCGATATTCTCTGCACAAGGCTTAGCAGGATTGTTAACGCAACATCAATTAGTATTAAAATAACATATTTATTTCATTTTGTTTGTAGTAAAAATGTATCTTTATTACGTATTAACAAACAATTCAAATGAAATTAACCTTACTGAAAAGAATATTCCTTTTTGGAGGAATATTCTTTCTAATCGCTTATTTTTTTGGACAGACGTTTTTAAATCACTTTGTTGATAAAAAGCTGCCTGAAATAATAGCGGATAAAAATGATACTCCTTATAATTTTACATATTCGAACGTAGATTACTCTTTTGCTCTGCGCAAACTAACTGTGTCTGGCATTGAGCTAACGCCAAAAGATTCTCTACTTCAGACTAACAAAACATACATTTCTGGTTCCGTTAAAAAGATTGTTGTACAAGGTGTCGGCTTTAAAGAGCTCTTCAAAAACCACAATCTAATTGCGAATAAAATTAAATTAGTACAACCAGACTTTACGGTTATGCAGAGTGATAGCGTTGCTGCTCCTCAAAAAAAGTTTGATGTAACAAATAGTATCGACATTAGTAAAATATCTGTTGAGAAAGCTCATATTACCATTAAAGCTCTTAAAGACAACCACGTTATTAATGAGGTGTTTAATTTTAGTGCTGATATCGCTGGTGTGCATTTTGGAATGGAAACAAAGGATAAACCTATTCCTTTCACTTATGAGAAATATACAATGACGTGTGACTCTGTTTATAACAGACTGAATGAATTACACACGCTGAGAATAGGAAATATCACAATTGACCCTGATAAGTTAATCGCCAATAAAATTGCTATTCGCCCTATTGAACAGCAAATAGATTCACTGGATAATGATAATTTATTACTTGTGAATATTCCTAAACTTGAATTATTAGGTACGGATTGGGGATATAAAGACAATAAAGATTTCTTTGTAGAGGTTAATACAATTCAAACAGATTCTACTTCTTTTAAAGTATTACAGAAAAAGCACAAGACTCAAAAGGAAATAAATATCGCCGCACAAAAGGTACTTCCTCCTCTTGTTCCCTTTGCTTTAAAGATTGGAGACATCAAGATTACTAATTTCCATTTCAACTCTTTAGATGTTTGGAATACGAATAGAACTAATCTTTGGATTCACAATATTGAAAATAAAGTACAAGACACTCTGCGCATTCATAAAATCCAATTAGACAATGCACTTGTAACACATACTCCTAAAGAAAACTTTAATGCTCCTAAAGCTAAACTAAATCAAATTGACGACCGTATTCTCATTGATTCTTTGGTTGTCAAAAATGCTAACTATGTTTTAAAAGAAGAGGAGCACGAAAAGAATACACTTGAATTAAGTAATATTAATGCTGCTGTTCAAAATATCAACATTAATGAAAAAACAACCTTAGAAAAGGTGCCTTTCACGTATAACAATACTCTTTTAACGGTTGGCAAAATATATTATAACACTCAAAAGTTTTATGACATCTATGCTAACAATCTAAATGTTACGAATAACAAATTAGTGCTAAAAGACTTTGTCATGAAGCCTAAGTACTCTCGTAAAAAAACAGTGAGTATGTTTAGATATGCTGATGATATTTTTAATCTTTCGGCTAATGAAATTGCTATTAACAATTATAAATGGGGATTTGATAAGCAAGGTGTATTTGACTTTTTTACTGAAAACATTCATATCGAAAGTTTAGATGCTAATATCTTTAGAGATAAAGCACCTGAGTTTAACATGAGTATTAAACCGATGTTTAGTAAAAAACTACGCGATTTAAAATTTGGTATGCAAGTAAATCAGCTTACCATTAGAAGGTCTAAATTAGTGTATGAAGAAACAGATGAAAAAGCTATTGCTCCTGGTAAGATTCTTTTCACAAACTTTAGCGCTACTGTAAACAATGTTTATAGTGGATTTAATAGAAAAAAAGGCCCTCGTACAACAATAGCTGTAGATGCAAGGTTTATGAACGCTGCTCCTATTCGAGTTGATTGGTCATTTAATATATTAAATAGGTATGACCAGTTTAATATTCAAGGAGTAATTACTAACTTCCCTGCAAATGCAATGCACCAATTTTTACAACCGTATGCCAAAGCATCTACAGAAGGAACTCTTGATATTGTAAAGTTTAATTTCAATGGAAATAACACTTCTGCTACGGGTACTTTTGGTATGGAATACAAGGATTTAAAAGTGACCATCTACAGAAAAGATGGAAAGGCTAAAAGGAAAGTTGTCTCTGCACTTGGTAATCTATTCATTCGTAAGAATACTAAAGGTGATGTAAAAACTGTAAACATTAAGCAAGTGGACCGTATTCAAGAGAAGTCTTTTTTCAATTACTTGTGGTTATGTGTTATGCAAGGGTTAAAACAAACAATATTATAAATCAACATACAAAACATAAAACAAATGAAAACAGCCATAATTACAGGAGCTACTTCAGGTATTGGTAAAGCTACTGCTGAAACATTAGCTACTAACCACCGTTTAATTCTTTGTGGTCGTAGAACTGATAAATTAAACGAAGTTGCTCAAGAGCTTTCTAAAGTAACGGAAGTAACAACATTGACTTTTGATGTTAGTTCTAAAAAAGATACATTCGAGGCTATTAATTCCCTACCAAAACAATGGCAAGAGATTGATGTGCTTATTAACAATGCTGGAAATGCGCATGGATTAGCGAGCTTTCAAGAGGCAGATATTGATGATTTAGAAGCGATGATTGATATCAACGTAAAAGGAGTGATTTACGTTACTAAAGCTGTATTGCCTTTTATGTTGCCAAATACATCAGGACATATCGTTAACTTATCTTCTATCGCTGGAAAAGAGACTTATCAGAACGGTACTGTTTACTGTGCTTCTAAGGCTGCTGTTGAAGCATTGTCTAAAGGAATGAGATTAGACTTATTGACAAGTGGAATAAAAGTAACGAATATTGCTCCGGGAGCAGTTGAAACAGAATTCTCTGTTGTTCGATTTAAAGGAGACAAAGATAAAGCGGACCAAGTTTACAAAGGATATACACCACTTGTAGCACAAGATATAGCAAACGCAATTGCCTATGCTATAAATCAACCTGAACACGTACAAATAGCTGATATGACGGTTTTTCCAAAGGCACAAGCTGGCCCATCTGCTTTCAATAAAAAAGTGTAATATTTTTCTTTTTGGTCTTACTTTAAAGAATACATTTGTGACACTATTAGCGTACTTTGTTATATGAAAAAAACAATAGCAATTAGCCTGTTTTTGGCGTTATATTGCACCAGTAGCTGGGCCTTAAAAAGCACTTCTATTAACTATGACTTTCTTATTGAAAACACAGTTAAATCTGATACAATCTTTATTGATTTAAAGAATGACCCTGATTTTAAGTTTAAAAAGAATCTTCGTTGGTATCAAGACCCCGAATTGGAATTATTTGGAATCAAAGATGCTAACGATGACATCTATATCGAGCCTCTTTTTTATCAAATTGAATCTTTTATAGATGGCATTTCAATTGTAACAACTGATGATTTTCAAGGAGCCATAAATGACAAAGGAGAAGTAGTTATCCCTTTTTATTATGAGGAACTACAAACGAGTAGTGAGTTTAAAATAGCGTATTTAGAAGCTAACAAATGGGGGTTCTTTAATACAAAAGGAGAGAAAGTCATCAAAGCTGAATACGATTTTGTAGGAAGTTTTTCTGATGGTTTGGCATTGGCCTCAAAGGACAATCTATTTGGCTATATAAATCACCAAGGAAAAACAGTAATCCCTTTTCAATATGATTACGCAAGTAACTTTGAAGATGGGGAAGCACGAGTAGAAATTAAGTTTCGCTCTTTTGTCATCAATAAAAAAGGAATGAAAGTAGCTGACTAAATTAAATATTCTAATAAAGCAGTTTTAAGTAAAAAACAACATAAGAAAAAGGTCTTGAAAGTTTAAATATTTTCAAGACCTTTTTTTGTTTGCTAATTGAGTATTGCTCCTCCACTAACTAATCGCATCTAATCAAGTAGCCCTTATTATAAAACAGAAAAGCACTCTTGTCATTAACAAGAGTGCTTTTCATTACAATTATTATCACTCAGCTAATCGCCTTAAAGTCCATTAAATTTTACTCCTAAAGTAATCCATCTTCCAGGCATTGGCACTACTCCTGCCTCATTATAAGTTGTATTGAAGATATTTTGAGCATCAACATATACATTGAATTTATCCATTGTATAACTCACCCTAACATCATTAACCCAATAACTCTTATAACTTAATCGGTCATTAAAACGATTTACAAAAGCTGTACTAAAGTTTTTATACTTGTAATTAATCGTTCCAACAACTTGGTGCTTTAAAGCTTCTGCAGAATATTTAGAAATTTTATTCTCTGCTCTATTCTCAAGTTTTGGAGACAAATAAGTATAAGCTAAACCAAGATTCCATTGAGATATTTCATTTCCAAAAGCATATTTGAATGTAGTATTAAATCCTGTTGTTTTATTCTTAGCTGCATTAACCGGTTCGTATGGCTGAGAAATATCTGAACGCACCCAGTGAATAAACTCATCAATATCACGATAGAATACAAATGCCTCAGCAGAGAATCCATCTTTAATATACTTCGCTCCCCCTTCTACTTGGTATGCTTTCTCTGGGTCTAAATTAGGATTCCCAACATTACCTGGTCTTTGATTTAAATATAAATCAGTAAATGACGGTAAGCGTTGGCTTGTTCCTGCACTAAATACTGCTTTCCAATTAGAGTTAAAGGCATAACTCATATCAATTCCTGGAAATACTTGCCATCCGTATTGCGTATTGTAATTCACATACGCCCCAACATTAATGTCTAAGCTATTGAAAAACTCACGTTGGAACTCAGCAAAGAATCCATAATTACTCTTACTGTGATCTCCAATATTTGTAGAGTTAATCTCCTCATATCTCATTTCAGCACCTACATTAAACTTACCAAAGTCAACGTCATATTGCCCTTTTACATCTGCAGTAATAGCATGTGTATAGTGTCTACTACGTGCTACATCAAGTTTATGTCTAAAATATTGGTAATCGTCAAAGTTATAACGGTACGCAACACTTGGCGATAATAAGAACTTATCACTCAAGCGGTGTTTAGAACTAAAGTTAGCGAATGTAGTACTAACAATTTCTTTAGAGTTTTTATCTCCAGGAGCCGCATAGAAACCATTTGCACCAAACGAACTTCTCGCATACCCTCCTAACACCATAATAGAGTTGTTTTCATTTGGAACAATATTCCCTTGATAGAAAACTTTATTATTGTGAAACGCCGTATTATAGCGGTATCCATTACCTGAATCATGTGTTCCAAAAAGCATGTGGTTGTGTTTTTTCTTAATCACAGTCCCACCTACTTGAACACCTCTACTATTAAACATATCGCCGTGGTCGTCCTCTTTGTCTTTCTTAAAACTTGTACCTCCGTAAACATGTGCAAACACACCATCTTTAGAAGGATTTTTAGTTACGATATTAACAACACCTGTCAAACTATTCACCCCATATAAACGAGCGGATGGTCCACGTAAAATCTCTACTCTTTCAATCGCCTCTAAAGGAACTGGAATATTCAAG
Source organism: Flavobacterium sp. (assembly GCA_030150335.1). GTDB lineage: Bacteria > Bacteroidota > Bacteroidia > Flavobacteriales > Flavobacteriaceae > Flavobacterium. The sequence continues at coordinate 6,342 of JASLGC010000234.1, read as the reverse complement.
GCATTGTGTCCTGTTTGTGGGTCAGTTAACTTCTGACCGTTTAACAATAATAAGTTTTGTTCAAAACTACCACCGTCAATACTTAAATCTGCTTGTGTTCCAAAAGGTCCACGTTGACGTAAATCTACACCAGCTGCATAGCTAAGTAATTCGTTTACTGAAGAAACAGGAAGTTGTTTAATTTGTTCTTTACTTAGAATAGTAATATTTCTATTCTTCAACGAACTTGGAAGTTGTAAACGTTGGTTGTAAATAACAATCTCTTCGATATTATTAGTAATTTGATTTTCACTTGTCGTTTTCTCTTGTGCATAAACACCCGAAATAGCTGAAAGCATCAGTGATAAAAGAACACTTCTCTTAACCATTTTAATATAATTTTTCCCAAAATTATCCCTATCTAAAATGATTAAGATAGTCCGGTTTCAAAATAGAGAGCAGTCCGGCTATAAACACAACAAACTACTGATAATTAGCAATTTTAATTTAAAAAATAGTTCCTTTTTGAAAAATCAAGTAAATTTGCAGCATATATCCTCTGTTATGAAACAAATATTACTGAGTTTTTTAGCAACATTTTTATTAATGTCATGCAAAAAATTTGATGCAATGCCTACGCAAGTGGTATATAGCGATTCAATACAAGCAAACCCTCTTGAAGACAGGGCTTCAATCAATATAGATTCACTAAGACTTGCGAATCTACCTAAAGACTTACAGCATTTCTACCAAGCAAATGACTTTAAAATTGGGTGGTCTAACAAAGAAAACAGAACGCAATTACTACAAGCGCTAAATGAATCTTACCTTGATGGTATCAAAGTAAAAAACCAAGAAATAGATAAGCTTTCGTCTTTAAATGATGGATACGCGGAACTATCTGATAGTTTAAAAATTGAAGCTGACTTTCTTTACACAAAAGCATATACAAATGCTATTCAAAAACTTTTTAATGGTGTCCTAAATCCACGTAGATTATACAATGATTGGGATATTGATAAAAAAGAGATTAATACGCCTACGACAATGCTCGTAGCATTACAGAATCAAGAAGTGTACACGAGCTTTGACAGTGTGCGTTCTCCGTCAAGTATGTATAACAGCCTGAGAGGTAAACTTATTAATTTCTATAATTTACAAAAAGACACTTTAAAAGTAACTGCTACTTCGAATTCAAAAGTGAATGACACCGTTATTGGGCTTAACAACATTAAAAAACACTTAGTATTTCTTGACTATTACCCAGATTCTTTGGGATTGAATGATATCAACAACAAAGAAATTATTGCCAGTATAAAAAAGTTTCAAAAAAATAATAAATTACCTGAAACAGGAATAATAAACAAGAAAACAATAGATGCCATCTCAAATGAAGAAGAATCTATCAAACAATTATTGGTCAATAACCTTGAACGTTGGAGATGGTTTCCAAGAGATTTAGGAGAAAACTATATCTTGATTAATATTGCAGACTTTAGCCTTGTTGCGGTTACACATGGAGATACAATTAAAAAGCACAAAGTTATCGTAGGTACTACTGCAAGAAAGACACCTATTCTATCTTCTGTATTAAAAACAGTAGTTATCAATCCAACATGGACAGTACCACCTACTATTTTAAAGAATGATTTAGTGCCAAAAGCAGCGAGTAACACAAGTTATTTCAGCAGTAGAAACTTCACTATCTACGACAAAAAAACAGGAAAATCTGTTGACCCGGCTAATTGGGACTCATCGAAAGCAAGCTCTTATAGATATGTTCAAAAAGGAGGTGTAGGTAATACTTTAGGTAGAGTGAAATTTATGTTTGACAACAATCACGCTGTGTACCTTCACGACACACCAAATAAAGCTTACTTCAACAGGGATTCTCGTAATTTAAGTTCTGGTTGTGTACGTGTACAAGACCCATTTGATTTAGCTCAGTTTATTTTCAATGTACAAGAAAACGAAATATCTAAAGATGAGATTGACAATATTTTAAAATCTGAAAAGACTAAAAACATATCTACAAATAAAACAGGAATTGCAATCCACCAATTGTATTGGACTATTCAAATAGACAATCAAGGACGCATTACCAAGTTTAAAGATGTTTATGGCTTTGATAAGGATTTATATCAAAAAATAAATTAATCAGTTTAGTACAAACTTGATATGACAATAAACAAAGAAGCCCATTGTTCTATTAGAGCAATGGGCTTCTTTGTTGTCTATAATCACGTTAGTTATTAAACAAGCTTAGAGCGATTTGTATAATCGTTACTTGGATAATAAATGAATAAACAAGACTTATCTTTTATTAATTCAATCAATTCTTTATTTACCTCTTGAGGCACTGCAGGACAACCATAACTACGGCCTAAACGCCCTTGCGCATCTACAAGCTTTTGAGAAGCGTAATCCGCACCGTGTATAACAATAGCACGCTTACGAGCATTGTCATTGATTCCCGATTCTAAACCATCCAAACGAAGTGAAAAACCATTTCTCCCATTGTATGTTTCACCTGTGCTATAAAAACCAAGGCTACTCATATGAGAGTTCTCACGATTAGAAAAAACCGTAGCATACTCATCCCCCGTCTTCTTTCCATGTGCTACATACGATTGTAATATCACTGCTTTTTCTTTCAAATCAATCACCCATAAACGAGGAACCGATGAAGAAAGGCTAAAATCGACTATCGTAAGTTTTTCATTTTTAATTTTCCCAGACTCAGCTAACTTATAATATCCCTTTAATGCTTTTGTAAAAACATTTTGAGAAGGAGCTTCAAAACTTTTCAAGTCCAAAGTTGAAAACAGAGAATTCGCTTTCGCTTCAAAACTTGATTCCTTAGAATCTTCAATCTTATATGTTAAATTAACTCTATTGCTTTTTGCGGCATTTATAGTACTACTACCTCCAATACTCACACATAACATAATTGCAAACAAACTGCAACAAAACCTTCCCTTTTTCATTTAACACATTCATTAATAGTATTTAACATTCATTTTTAAGAATTGTAAAAATAGAAAAAAAAATATTGTTTACATAGTCCTTTTCAAACATTAGTCATCCTTTTTCAGTTTTTTAAAAGTTAATTTTTAATCTTTTGAAGAAGTATGCGTAAATTTGTCTAACACAACATTAGTACTAAATATTTTTATCATGAATAAAAAAGTTATTTTAATGATTTTAGATGGCTGGGGACAAACACAAGACCCAAAAGTTTCTGCCATCGAACACGCAAATACTCCTTTTATAGACAGCTTATATACTCAATATCCAAATACCTATGTTTTAACTGACGGACTTAACGTTGGACTTCCAGCAGGTCAAATGGGAAATTCAGAAGTTGGACACATGAACTTAGGTGCGGGTAGAATTGTTTACCAAGACTTGGTTAAAATCAATATGGCTGTTGAAAGTGGTACTATCGCTAATGAGCCTGCTTTAAAGAACGCTTTTGAATACGCAAAACAAAATAACAAGAAAGTTCACTTCTTAGGATTGCTTTCTGATGGTGGTGTTCACTCTCACGAACAACACTTATACGGTTTAGTAGATGCAGCAAATAACGCTGGTGTAAACGACATCTTTGTACACGCATTCACAGACGGACGCGATGTTGACCCTAAATCGGGAATCAAACACGTACAACAATTAGAGAATCACCTACAATCTTCTAATGCTAAGTTAGCGTCAATCGTTGGTCGTTACTACGCAATGGACAGAGATAAAAGATGGGAACGCGTTGCAAAAGCATACCATTTATTAGTAAACGGAACTGGCGCACATTCTACAGATGCTTTAAAAAGCATGGAAGAAAGTTATGCTAATAATATAACTGACGAATTCATCGAGCCAATAATTATGGTAGATGGAAATGACAAACCATTAGCTACAATTCAGGCTGATGATGTGGTTATCTTCTTCAACTTCCGTACAGATAGAGGTCGTGAATTAACTCACGTTCTTTCTCAAGAAGACCACCCAGAATACGACATGAAGAAACTACCGTTGTACTTTGTTACTTTGACAAACTACGATGATACGTTTAAAAACACACACGTAGTTTACGACAAAGACAATATCACAAATACCTTAGGAGAAGTTCTTGAAAAACACGGTAAAAAACAAATCCGTATTGCAGAGACAGAAAAATATCCACACGTTACTTTCTTCTTCTCAGGAGGACGTGAAGTACCATTTGAAGGAGAAACAAGATTGCTTTGTCCTTCTCCAAAAGTGGCAACTTATGACCTTAAACCAGAAATGAGTGCGTATGATTTAAAAGATGCCCTTGTTCCTGAATTGAAAAAAGGAGATGTTGACTTCGTATGTTTAAACTTTGCAAACGGAGATATGGTAGGACATACAGGCGTTATGTCTGCTGCTATCAAAGCGTGTGAAGCTGTAGATGAATGCGTAAAAGAAGTAGTAACAACTGCATTAGAAAACAATTACACTACAATTATCTTAGCAGACCACGGTAACTGCGAAACAATGATTAACCCTGATGGTACGCCAAATACAGCGCATACTACTAATCCAGTGCCAATCATTATTGTTGACAAAGACATCAAAGAAGTAAACCACGGTGTACTTGGAGATTTAGCACCTACAATCTTAAAGTTGATGGGAGTTCCACAACCAGAAGAAATGACAAGACATTCATTAGTTTAATGAATCACTTATAAATAAAAATAGCCACTATATAGTGGCTATTTTTATTTTATATACTTTCTATTTACTCAACGTTCGGTTGTAATACTCACGCACTATTTCCTCTCTAAAGTTTGGATGCGCAATATTCGCTAAAGCCTCAACGCGTTGGTCAATTGACTTACCACGTAAATCAGCAACTCCAAATTCAGTTACTATATATTGTGCATGTGCTCTTGAAGTAACCACTCCCGCTCCCTCTTTTAAGAATGGAACAATCTTATTAGCTCCTTTTTTAGTAGTAGCAGACATAGCAATAATTGCCTTCCCTCCTGGGCTCATTGCAGCACCTCGCATAAAATCGACCTGACCACCTACACCTGAATATAAACTATGTCCGATAGAATCAGCACAAATCTGTCCAGTCAAATCAATTTCAACCGCAGAGTTAATTGCTACAACATTTGGATTTTGTCTAATAATAAAAGGGTCGTTAGTATAAGAACACTCTTTCAAAATAAAGAAAGGATTGTTGTCCAAATATTTATAAATACGCTCCGTTCCAACAAAGAAAGTAGAAACAGCTCTACCTTTATTAGCCACAGTTTGCGAACAATCTAAAGCACCAGCCTCAATCAAATCAATCACCCCATCAGCAAACATCTCTGTGTGCAAACCTAAGTGTTTGTGATTTTTTAGTTTTTGCAATACAGCCTCAGGAATATTACCAATTCCCATTTGCAATGTACTTCCGTCTTCAATAAGCTCAGCAATATATGTTCCTATCTTATCCTCCTCTTCACTAATATTCACAGAATACTCTGTTAATATAGGTGTATTGTGTTCAACTAAAACATCAATATTAGAAACGTGAATTGTAGTATCTCCAAAAGTTCTTGGCATAAAACTATTCACTTGAGCGATAACTATTTTTGCATTTTCAATAGCCGCAGGAGTTGCTTCAGCAGATGCTCCAAGAGAGCAGAATCCGTGTTCATCAGGCGTTGACACCTGAATTAAAACAACATCTAATGGCACCAACCCTTTTCTAAACAAACCAGGAAGTTCACTTAAAAAAATAGGTGTATAAGTACCATTTCCAGCTTTAATCGTATGGCGAACATTTCCACCAATAAAAAAGGAATTAACTCTAAAACTATCTTTTAAACTTGGGTCAGCATAAGGCGCTTTTCCTAAAGTGTGAATATGACAAAACTCTACATTTCTAAGTTCTGACGCTCGTGCTACAATCGCATCAATTAAATAATTAGGAGTACAAGCCACTGAGTGCACATAAATTCTATCTCCTGATTTAACAAGCTTAGCAGCCTCAAGAGCCGACGAATATTTCATAATAAATTACTGTGTATTAAAAATCAACTTTTTACATTTAAAACTGTATTGAAGGCTAAGTTAAAGTATTTCTATTTGATTGTACAAGAAAAAACAAATTCTATTAATTTTTTTCATTCGCTGCAATAACGTAATTTTGTATCACTTAAAAATTTAAAGTATGATCATTCCAAAAACTCCAGAAGAAATTGAGTTGATGAGACAAAGTGCCCTACTTGTTTCCAAAACATTGGGTATGCTTACAACAGAACTAAAGCCAGGAGTAACGACTTTAGAATTAGATAAAAAAGCAGAAGAATATATTAGAGACCACGGTGCTGTACCAGGATTCAAAGG
>JASLGC010000028.1 GCA_030150335.1 Flavobacterium sp. | reverse complement strand
GGTCTATTTTGTTAGTTGTTAATAGAGGGGTGTTATTAAAATAAAGAGAAAAACTATTTTAAGATTATTTTCAGAATTTCTAAAATCATAAAGACTATTTTTGTTTTTAACAATAAAATAGAAAATCGATGAGAAAGATAGCTTTAATGTTAGCGGTAGTTGCAAGTATGGCAGTTGTAAGTTGTAAAACAGCAGGTGAGTTAACTAATACAGAAAATAAAATAGTGGAGAAAATAGATCAATTTAATGAATTAGATGGAGAGTGGACATTAACTACAATGGGGAGCAATGATTTGGAAGTGTTATTTCCCAACAAGATGCCTAAGTTAAATTTTGAAATTGCCACGAAGCGTGTAAACGGAAATGATGGTTGTAATAATATTATGGGAACATATACAGTAAAAACTGGAAATCTAATTTCATTAGGTGATAAAATGGCTTCTACAATGATGTTTTGTTCAGGTGTTTCGGATGCAAAATATATGGAAACTTTGCAGTCTGTTACAAGCTTTGAGATAGTAGATAATAAGCTTAATTTAAAGTCAGGAAAAGATATTGTACTGACATTTGCTAAATAATATTGCATATATTCTAAATTCTGATAGAAGAGCTGTACATTTTGTATGGCTTTTTTTGTTTTTATTTGTTTATGAATGTTAATATTTGTGGTTATTTTTATTAATATATTTGTTTATGTTATTAAAGTGAAATTTTACTGGCAATGAGGATAATTATTGGTTGTCGATTCGCTTTCAGTGGATAAAAATTATAATTTTGTCAGCGCATAAGGGAATTGTGGGGACTTAGTACCTTGTGCGAATTTTTATCCCTTTCTAAAGTAAATTTATTCACTTTTGGCTAAGTATTTAGTGTTGTTATTTATTTAAATAACTTCTGAAGTTTATGATACGGAAAGGGATTTTTTATATCTTATTGTTTCGCAATAGCGATGTTATAAGGGAATTTTAAAACCTTTAAAAAATTCATCTTCTAATTTTTTACGGAAATTTCACTTAGTGTAATAATTGTTTTGTTACTAAATGAATAAATTTTTCTAGCAGTCCTTTTTATTCTGTAAGGAATATAAATTCATTAATTCTTCATTTACTGTAATTTCTCTAATGAATGAAAAATGCAGTCTTTTTAAAAGTTTGATAGAATGGATATTGTTGGGTAAAGTCGTTGCAAGTAATATTTCAAATTTCGGAAACATAGAAACCTTGTCAATGATTGCTTGCGTTGCTTCAAATGCATAGCCCAAATTACTGTATTGTGGAAGAAATGCAAATCCTATATCGCTATTATCTAAATAATCCCTTTTGATTAAGCTTATTAAGCCAATTGGGGTATTTGTATTTTGAAGCTTAACAGTCCAATACCTATAGTTTTCGTTATCTAATATATTCTGGATATAGTTTTGCGCATCAAAAAGAGTGTACACATTTCTATTACCAATGAATTCGAGCCATCCAGGTGTATTTACAAGTTCAATGAGAAATGAAGCATCAGCATGTGATAGTTCTTCAATTTGCAAGCGGTCTGTTTGTATGCGTTGTGAAAACATAGTAAGAAATTCTTTGTACTAAAATAGTGAAAATGTAGTTGAGAGTTATTTTTAGTTTTAATTATCTGATTTACAGGTCTTATTTTTGTGTTTATTGTGAAAAATAAAATAGAAGTAGGTTGCTATAAATCAAAATAAGCAGATAGTGAAGAATGTGTATTTATTGTTCTTATTTTTGCTTAGTGAGGGAAAAGTAGAGAGTTATAGATAAATTTGCATGAAAAAGCTTTGTTAATCTTCTCTTTTTTAAACTTAAAAAGTAAGCTGTCGATTGGCTTTATAATATAAAAACGATACAATACAATGAAAATATTAGTGATTGAAGATGAGCGTGAATTGCAGAATGTAATCTTAGAATCTTTGAGAAAAGAGCGATATATAGTTGAGATAGCCTCAACTTTTAAAGAGGGCGAAGATAAGCTTATTGGCTTTGATTATGATTGTGTTTTATTGGATATTATGTTACCTGATGGTAATGGTATTGATTTATTGAGAAATATTAAAACTCAGGGAAAAGAGGATGCTGTTATCATTATTTCTGCGAAGGATTCTATAGATGATAAAGTTTTGGGATTAGAGTTAGGGGCAGATGATTACTTGACAAAACCATTTCATTTATCTGAATTACATGCCCGCATCAAGTCTGTGTTGCGAAGAAGAAATCAAAATGGAGAGCAAAGTACAAAATGGAATAACGTTGAGATATTTCATGATGATCGATTAGTGTTGGTAAATGGGAAGTCTGTTGATTTTAATAATAAAGAGTTTGCAATGCTATATTACTTTGTTGTAAATGCTAATCGTTTAGTAACGAAAGCTTCATTAGCAGAACATATTTGGGGAGATTATGTAGATGATGTTGATAGTTTTGATTTTGTATATTCTCAGGTGAAAAATCTTAGAAAGAAATTGAAAATAAGTCAGGCAGAACTTAGTATACAATCTGTTTATGGGGTGGGGTATAAATTGGTAAACGAATAAAATGAGATTACAAAACTATACACTAAAGTATTTGTCCATTGGATTGTTCGTGGTGCTTACTATTTGGGTGATTGCTTTTTATGCGTTTATGACGGATGAAGTATATGATAATATCGATGATGGTCTGAAGAATACAAAGATTGAAATTATTAAAAAGGCATATAATGATCCAGAACTTAAAAGTGTACAAACGTTTGGGGCAAGTGGATTTAGAATCACACCACTACCGAAAGGGGAGTATTCTGCTAAGAATACTTTTGAAACAAAAAGCGTATATATGGAGTCTGATGATAATGAGGAGCCAGTGCGCATTTTAACAACCGCATTTACAGATAAAAAAGGAGATAATTATAAATTAGAAATAAGTACTTCTACGATTGAGGCGGATGACTTATTACGTGACTTCGGTATTTCAGTTTTAGCTTTATACCTTATGTTGTTGTCAAGTATTTTTATCATCAACTATTTCATACTTCATAAAGTATGGAAGTCTTTTTATAAATTATTAGAAAATTTAAAGCATTATAGTTTTGGACAAAGAGTAGTGACTCAAGAAACTGAAACACCTATACGTGAGTTTAACGATTTGCAGATTGAAATTAATAAAATGATTCAGCGTATCGAGAGTACTTATGACCAGCAAAAAATGTTTGTTTCTAATGCTGCACATGAAACCCAAACTCCTTTAGCGATTATTAGTAATAAATTAGAATTGATGATCGAGAATGAAGGGATAACCGATAAGCAAATAAGGCAAATAGAATCTATTCACTCAAGTGTTAGAAGGTTAATAAAACTGAATAAGTCTTTATTAATGTTGACTAAAATAGAGAATAATCAGTATCAAGATATTCAACAAATCAATTTTAATGAGTTAGTGCGCATTACTGTTGAGGAATATGAGGAATTATTGGAATTTAAAGCAATATCTATAAATATTTTATCTAAAGGACAACCTTTCTTGGTTAATATGGATAGAGGGTTGTCTATAGTGTTGTTGCAAAACTTACTTAAGAACGCTTTATTTCATAACGAAAAAGGAGGAGATATCAAGATTGAATTAGATGAAAGAAGTATGACTATTAGCAATAGTAGTGTGGTGAAAGGTGCTTTGGACGAACAATTGATTTACAATCGTTTTTTTAGGAGTTCTACTAATGAGCAGTCAACAGGCTTAGGCTTAGCATTAGTTCAAACAATTATAAAGGTTACTCCTGATTTATCGCTTTCATATTATTATAGTGGCAAACATCATTTTAAAGTTTTTTCTACCAATTAGATTATTCCCAATTCTTTCCAGATTGTCATAATACATTTGCCTTATAAATAATAAGAAACAACAATTATGAAAAAGGCTAAAAATTTATTTACAGTAGTAATGGTGTTGGTAGCAGGTCTATTTACACAATCAACAATGGCAAGTGATACATTAATTTCAAAACAGCAATTACCACAAAAAGCTTTGACTTTTATCAATACTTATTTTAAAGCAAAAGAAGTGAGTTATGTAGCAGAAGATAAAGAATTGTTTTCTACATCATATAAAGTTCGTTTTGTTGATAGAGTAGAAATTGAATTTGATGGAAAAGGTGAGTGGGAAGAAGTAGATGGAAATAAAACAGCTATCCCAACCGGTTTTATTAATGCTAATATTTTGAATTATGTGAAACAAAACTTTACAGGTGTTAGTATTATAAAAATTGAAAAGTCTTTTAGAAAATATGAAGTTAAACTTAGTAATAACTTGGAGTTAGAGTTTACAAAAGAAGGGAAGTTTAGTAGAATTGACGATTAATTAGAAGGAGCAATGAAAAAGAATAATTTAGTTTTTGCAGGTATATTAGCATTAACATTAAGTGTAACTGCATGTAAGGAGGAAAATAATGATGGTACTGTCATTACAGAAGAAAGCAAAGGAGTAAAGTTGCCTGAAAACATGTATAGTTTTATTATGTCGGTGTTTCCAAAAGCAATTGTAAAAGAAAGTAAAGAATTAACACAGCCTAATTATTATGGGTCTATTTATTCAACGAATTTAGATAATAATATGAAGTTGGATTTTGATAGAGAAGGTAATTGGACAGAGGTAGAAATGCTTGATAATTCTGCTATTCCAGCAGAGTTTTTAGAGAAGGAAGTACCCGCTGTTTTTGCGTATGTACAAGCAAATTATCCTAATGTTTCTATCATAGAAGTGGATAAGGATAGTAAAAAAGGATATGAGATTTCATTAAGTGACCATAAAGAATTAGGGTTTAATCACAACCAAGAGTTTATAGGGCTTGACCTTGACTTAGACAAGAACGAGGTACTTGTTCAAGAGACGCAAATTCCGCAAAAAGCACAGGTATTTATTGCTGAGAAGTTTGGTAATGCAACGGTTGTTTTAGTGAAGAAAGAGCTGGATAGTAAAGGAGATGAATATAAAGTTTATTTGTCAAATGGTTACAAGATTGAGTTTGATAATGCAGGAGAGTGGAAGGAAATTAAAGGAAGTCAACAAAATGAATTACCAAGTAGTGTTATTTTAGAAAATATTACTTCTTATATTAAAGCAAATTATGCAACTTATAAAGTGGTAAGTATTGAAAGAGAAAGAGGGAATTTTCAAATTGAATTAGAACAAGGAACTAATGATTTAGAATTGCTTTTTGATGTAAATGGAAAGTTTTTAGGTCTTGATGACTAATGTAATTCGCATAAAAGAATAAAGCCGCACTCCAAGTGCGGCTTTATTCTTTTATGCAGTAGAAGGAGCTTCAGGTTGATTTAATAGACTTTCTTTTAAGAGCAATGTTTGACTTCGGTTCTTAACATTAAGTTTCGTGTATAAATTGCTAACATGATGTTTTGTTGTACTCAATGAAATAGATAGGTTCTCTGCTATTTCTTGGTTTGTCAATCCTTCCCAAATACCGATTAAAACATCGGTTTCTCTATCCGTAAGCGTGAACTCTTCTTTTAACTGCATAATAATTCGATCAATTTGATTAAGTATTGAATCATCAGTACAGGTGCGATGTTCGAATTGAGAAATGGTTACTTCTTCAGTACATGAAGTAGATGACTTCTGTTGATTCAATTCGCAGATATAATCCTTTATTTTAATTCGGTACATCTGATTTTGCTTATTTAAGTTTTCTACTCTCAGCAGAATTATAAAATTGATAGCGACGATACTCAACGACATTGTTACGCGAAGACTATGTAAATTGAAAATAAAATGATTAAAAGTATCATAAGATATAGACCATGAATATCCTAATACTTGTACAACGAGTAGTATGAAAATTCCAATAAGTATTGTCATATAAATATCTTTTTTCACTAATGGTAAAGAAATTAAAAAGCATAAAATAGGTACAATTAAACTTGCGTGTTTTAATATGTGTAGATACATATATTGGTCTGTAATAGAGTAGGATATAGCTAATAATATAGTGGTAAAAACTAATGTAGTCAAGATTATTTTGGCAAACTTTCTCTCTTCTTTGTAGCCTAAAAAATGAAAAACAAAGTAGGATAGCAAGAAGCTTATAACAGGGAAGTTCCATGTAATAAGATGTTTAAGTTGATACTTTCCATTAGAAAGAAAATAAAACATTCCGTCCTCATGAAAGAATATTAAAGCTACGGCAGCTACAAGAAGACTATAGATTATAAAAGTTTTGTCTTTAGAAATAGAGTAAAAACCAAAATTGATCAAGATAGACATAATAGATAATCCGTAGTAGACTCCAATAAGCATTAATGTACTAACTCCAGAACCTCTATATTCATTTCTCTCAGTAAGAATATATTGTTCTATGTTATTGAAGTTATATGGGATTTTTAGGTAAATGTAAGGATTACTTGATTTTAAGTGATATTCAGGAAATCGGGTTTGTAATTTAGCTCCATCAAGGTCGTAATTAGGGATAAGTTTAGTCCAAGAGTCTTCTTCTTTGATTAATAAATCATAGTCAATTATATGCGCACTAGGTAACATAAATACCAGTGGTTTATTAATTTCTTCAGGAGGCAAGGAGATTTTAATCCATTTTATATTATCTATTCGCTGACTAATCTCTGTATTTTCCTTTCCATGTAAAGGGGAAAAATCTAAGGTTTCAAAAAACTGTAATTTCTTACTATGTTGCTCTTGAGATAGGCAATTAATAGTACTTAGTAGTAATAATAAGAATATTACTATTACTTGTAATGGGGACTTCATATTTTGTGATGTACTGTTATTTGTAAACAATTAAATGCAAATTATGCGAGTTTATTTCGTATTTGCAA
>JASLGC010000336.1 GCA_030150335.1 Flavobacterium sp. | reverse complement strand
ATGAAATTAGAAACCTTAATAAAATGGTAAAATTTACGATATTGATAAAAATCAACGATTAATAGCTGGATGATAAAAGGACATAAAATGTGCTGAATTTGAGCTTTATTTAATGAAATATTTTGACAGGTATTTGAATGTTTTTCGGTTAACTAACACGTTTTCTTTGTGTTCCTTTTTGCGGTTGAAACATAAAAGTAGATAATAGAGTACTTGTGTTTTTGTGATTTTATTGGTAATTAGTTCAAGTAATATAGATGACTTTTGATTGCTTATTTTTAGAAAAAGATGTCCTTTTTGCCTATGATTTTTTCTGATTTACGGAAAGTGTTGTGTTTTTTAATCAGTTTAGGGAGGTAGATAGTGTTTTTTCTTCTGTAAATATGTCAAAAGAGATATGTGGTTTTGTTTTAGGGAGGGGGGTAATTATGGGTTGGCAAATGCAACTTGTGTAGAAAAGTAGAATGTTTTATTAAGTGGAAAAAGTTGAGGTGTTGAATGAATATTATATGGGGTGATAGAAATTTATAGACATAAAAAAGCCCTATAAATTAATATAGGGCTTTTAGTATATTGTAATAATTTACTATTATTTTTGTTTAGGAATATAAACAGGTTTAACTTTTGAGTATGAAACTGTCATTGGAGCTTTACCTTCTCTTGCAGTAAAATCATATTTTAATTTTAATTCCTTTTCATTGCGCACTACAATAGTACGAGGATTGTCTTTGTATTTTTCAAAAGTCATTAATTTACCGTCGATAGTACCTGTTGTTTTAGTCTCTTTACCATCAGTGATTTTATTTTCAAAAAGAGTAACATTGTTTCCATTAACAACAATTCTATCTGTTTCAGTAACAGCATCATTTCCTCTTAATTCCATAAAGTTTCTACTGTGTTCTTCACCATTGAATTCGTAGATTACTTGGTCAGCATACCAAGTTCCTTCAATACTTCCTTCTGTTCTAATTTTTCCATTGTCATCACTATTACAAGAAGCAGTTCCGATTACTAAAGCGAAGATAGAGCAAATAGCTACTAATTTTTTCATGTTTTAAAAGTGTTTATTTGTTATAATTGTGTTTTACTAAAATCCTTTTACGCTATTGTTGTAGATTTCGTCTTTTTGCTCTTTAGTCAAATCTTTGCGGTATTGAAATAAAGCAGCTTCCCAATCTCCATATCCAGTGTTTGGAAGAACGATGAATTTTTTACCAAATAACTCTTGGTTAGACTTAACGTTTTGAGAGCGTTCTTCTTGAGTTTTCTTGTCAAAAGCAGTAGAGAAGTCAGAAAGGTTATCCCCTAAAAGCATAACGATTTCGTGAGTTTCGCTTAGTTTTTGACGTCTTGTTTCTTTGCTTGACTCTGCAGTTCTCACAATAACGTGAGCATCGTCAGCATAAGGGTAATTATATTTAACCAAGTTTTTCATTGTACCTGGTTTATCATTTTGGTTTCTGTTTGTGATGTAGAACACTTCAACACCTTTAGAAGCAGCATAATTAAAGAACTCTTGACTTCCTAACAATGGAATAGCGTCCCCTTTTTTAGTCCACTCAGTCCAAGAATTTTGGTCATAAGATTTACCTTCTCTTGCCATTTGTACAGCATAAGGAGAGTTGTCTAAGAAAGTTTCGTCAATATCAGTTACAATTGCAATTGGTTTGCTGTGTTTTTCTTCTAAAATACGGTCTAATTGTAAAGTAGCAATATTGAAAGCTTGTGCGCATAAAGCTTGGTACTCAGCTGCATTTTGTTGAAAAACAGCAGCGTAAAGTTTTCCGTTAACTTCAATATTGTTTAACGCGTTTGCTGATGTAGAAACTGCACTTTGTGGTACTGATTTACATGCAGTTAAAGCTGTGAAAGCAAGTCCTGCAATAAGAAATGATCTTCTAAGCATGTCTTTATATTATTTTCTGTTATGACTGACAAAAGTACGATTAATATTGATAATAGTTTAATTTGTCTTAGTAAATAAAGGCTAAAGCTGTATCATATAGAAGTATTTTACTCAATTGTAAAGAAGAAGTGATTGTAATATTATGGCAAAAGGGTTAAAGAATGTTATTAGTGATCGGTGGTTAGTGAACAGTGATTAGTTATTAGTTATTAGTTATAAGTGATCGGTGGTTAGTGATAGGTAGTGATAGTTAACGAGTTATTAATGGTCGATGGTTAGCGATGTGTGATCAGTAGTGAGTTATTAGTGATCGGTGGTAAGTGATGTGTGATCAGTAGTGAGTTATTAGTGATCGGTGGTAAGTGATGCGTGATCAGTAGTGAGTTATAAGTGATCGGTGGTAAGTGATGCGTAATCGGTAGTGGAGTATTAGTGATCGGTAATAGGTAATGAGTGATGTGAGATGAGTTATAGAGGAGATGGAAGTGATTTGGGATAAACAAAAAAAAGCTGTCTAATTACTTAGACAGCTTTTTCATATTATTTCATTTCAGCAGCTTTCTCATCAAATAAATCACTTACAGACCAGTAGCGTTCTCCTGTGTCGTAATTGAAAGTTAAGATAGTAGCACCAGGTTTCATATTAGGTAATTCTTTTGCAATAGCTGCTAAAGACGTTCCTGTAGAAATACCCGCTAAGATACCTTCTTCACTTGCGATTCGATTTGTAAATTGGTAAGCTTCTTCTTTGTCAACTTTGATAATTCCATCAAAAATAGCCGTATTAACTACCTTAGGAATAAATCCAGCTCCAATACCTTGTAATGGGTGAGGGCCAGGTTTTCCTCCACTTAATACAGGAGAGTTAGTTGGTTCTACTGCATATACTTTTAAGTTTGGAAACTTTTCTTTCAATACTTCAGCAACACCAGTGATATGTCCACCAGTACCAACACCTGTAACCAAGTAATCAATTCCTTCAGGGAAGTCGTTGATGATTTCTTGAGCTGTTGTTTTACGGTGCACTTCAGGGTTTGCTAAATTGTTAAACTGTTGCGGTACCCAAGCATTGTCAAGTTGTTCAGCCATTTCAGTAGCCTTAGACACAGCACCAGCAGTACCTAACTCTTTAGGAGTTAAGACAAACTTAGCTCCATAAGCAGCCATAAGTTTTCTACGCTCGATACTCATTGACTCAGGCATCACCAACACTAATTTGTATCCTTTTACTGCACACACCATTGCAAGACCAACACCCGTGTTACCTGATGTAGGCTCTATAATAATTGTGTCTTTGTTGATCAGACCTTTCGCTTCAGCATCTTCAATCATAGCCAATGCGATACGATCTTTTAAACTCCCACCTGGATTTTGTTTTTCTAATTTAATCCATACGTTTACATCACTAGGGAATAGCTTATTAACTTTAATATGAGGCGTGTTCCCAATAGCTTCTAATACATTGTTTACTTTCATTTTTTCATTAATTTAATTAATCGTTATATTACAAAGTTGATTGGTTCGGGGTAATCTTGATCTTTAGAGTAGCTTTTACTCTTACTATATATAACTGAATGTGGTTTTACACTTTTGGTCAACCAGACATTACCACCAATTACGGTATCGTGTCCGATTATGGTATCCCCTCCAAGGATTGTAGCCCCTGAATAGATGATAACATTATCCTCTAAATGAGGATGTCTAACTGTATTTGCTTTGTCTTTAGACACAGAGATAGCACCTAAGGTAACTCCTTGGTAAATCTTCACGTTAGTTCCAATTACACAAGTTTCACCAATTACGATACCTGTTCCGTGGTCTATACAGAAGCTTGCCCCAATTGTAGCAGCTGGGTGTATATCAATACCCGTTTTACTATGAGCGTGCTCTGTCCAAATACGAGGCAATAGTTTTACTTTTTGCTTATGCAGTTGGTTTGCAAATCGGTAAATAGCGATTGCATAGAACCCAGGATAAGCAATGTAAACTTCTTGCAAACATGTCGCTGCTGGGTCATTTTCTAAAATAGCCTGAGCGTCTGATTGTAAAGTAAAGAAAATTTGAGGTAAAGCATCAAAGAAATCGTCAGCAATTTTTTCTGATTTTTCTACATTGTTATTGATGTTGAACACAATTGAAATCAATTCAATTTTCAAAGTAGATATTCTGATGTTTAATGCCTCTTCAGATAAGTATTTTTTGTCTTCTAATTGAAATAGAAAATGGAATAAAGTATCTGTGTACTTTTCAATTCTATGTTTATCTAAAAATGACTGAGAACTTTCGTTTTGTTTAAGTAATTCTCTAACGAATTTAGTGTGCATTTATATCTGTTTTTATTATATATAACATCTATTTGAATGATTGTCCAAGGTGAAAAGTAAGTGATTAGCACTATGTACATACAATATAATCAATAATATATTAATCAATTACTTGTATTAAATCTGTGATTTCAAGTTGTAAAAATCATAACACCTACGCATATTTACTCGTTGTAAAAATAGGTGAGGTATAGACGTCTGTTTGTGTAAATGTAAGGATTGTGAGTGAAAAGTAAATCCATATTTAACAAATAATTGACTGACATATAGTTTTTTTTGAATGATTTAAGAAAAAAACGGGGGTTCAGTATGTAGTATCCAAAAAGGATACTTTATGTTAAAAAGGAGTGTTGGATATTTTATCCATGTCGAAATGCTATATATTTGTACAAGAATTACGAAGGCAAAGTAGTTCTTCACAATTATGTTATTTGTTTTCTGAAATAGATTTTTTATTTTAATTTCTTTTTGAGCTGGCTACTTATAGAGGGATTGGTTTTGTTGTTTTGTTGTTCTATTTCATAAGTAAGAAACTAAAAAGACATAATTTACAATAAAAAAAGGTTCCTTTTTGGAACCTTTTTTTTTGCTTTTAATCTATCAGAAGTAACTTTAGATTCTTACGATATGCTTCAAGTAAGTCTGACTTTATAATATATCCCATATACTTTTTATGTTGTTGAACTAACACAAAATCAAGGTTATTAGTTTCAAATATCTGCATGATTATTTTAGTTGAATCATTATACGAAACTGTAATAGGACTTTCAATCAAATCTTTTATTGGAGTAAACTTTGTTTGGAAATTGCTAAATATAATAGCCCTTACGTGGTTCAAATTAATAATACCAACGATTTTCTCTTCCTCATCCAATACTGGTATAAACGTTTGGTCTGTATTAGAAAATAGATTCACTACATCTGCCGTTGTATTGTTTAATGTAAGCGTTTTAATTTCCTTTTTGATGTAATCTTGAGCAACAATAGTTGATAAGATATTTGAGTCTTTATCTGACGTAAATACCATACCTGATGTAGCGATAGACTTAATATCCATTGAGTATTTCTCCATTTGTTTAGAAATAGCAAAACTAATAGATGAAACGATTAACAAAGGAACCATTAATCCATATCCACCTGTAATTTCAGCAATTAAGAAGATTCCCGTTAGCGGTGCGTGAAACAAACCACTGATTACTCCTGCCATCCCTACAACAGTAAAGTTTTGTACAGGGATTTCTTTTAGCCCAATTATTTGTAAAACTTTAGACAACGAAAATCCTAAATACGACCCTACGAATAGAGAAGGAGCGAAGTTTCCTCCATTACCACCACTCCCCATAGTAAGACCAGCGGCAAAGGTTTTTACCAAGGCTGCTCCTGCTACAAATAGCACTAATACCCACTGATTAGTAGAGAATTTGGCTAACAGCGTATTGTTTAAGATGTCTTGTGGAGAATCACTTGTCAATATTTTAATACTCTCATATCCTTCCCCAAATAAAGTTGGGAATAAGAAGATAAGCACAGCTAAAAGCGATGCTCCGAATAGTGCTTTTTTGTAAATGTTATCTGCGAAATTAGAGATGAAATGCTCTGTTTTTCTAAACATTCTCGCATGGTAAACACAGAAAAATCCAGACATAATACCTAACAAGACATAGTATGCTGTATTTCCAGTATCAAACATTAATTGATGTTTAAAAGATAGTAAGATGTCTTCTTTAATAATCAAGTTTGATACGATTGTTCCTGTAGCTGCCGAAATCATAATCGGAATAAAAGCCGATACTGATATGTCAACCAAGATGATTTCAATGGCAAATAATACCCCAGCGATAGGTGCGTTGAATGCAGCAGAAACTCCTGCGGCAACTCCACATCCCAGTAGTAGGATTCTATCCTTATAATTTAACTTGTAATTCTGTGCGTAATTAGAACCAAAGGCAGCCCCTGTAATAGCAATAGGTGACTCTAAACCAAGAGAACCTCCCATACCAACAGTAAGGGAACTCGTGATGATTTGAGAATACATCTGCTTGCGAGGCATAATACCAGATTTCTTTGCTACGGCAATCATAATCTGATAAGTCCCTTTTTCGATAGAGCCGTTTAAAAACTTATTGACCACAAATACAGTAAGCAGAATACCGATAATCGGCAAGATACTATTCGTGTATGGTAGGTGTGATAAACTATCAATATAGGTAGCAAAGCGAAAAACTGAGTGGGCAAAATACTTTAGTATAATTACCGCAATAGCTGACGATGCTCCAACTAAAACACAAGAAAGATATAAGAACTGCCTATTAGTAAGAATAGACTTAAGGAAGAATAGAATCCCCTCCGAATATTTAAAAACTTGGTTAGCGAAATACTTTATTTTTTGTGTATTGATAATTTTCATAATGCAAAAATAGTGTAAAAGAGAACTTTTGTAAAGTACAAATTGAAATTACTTTTAAGAAAAATACATGGTTCGTTCTATTGCTATTTCAACAAAAAACGTTCTGTATTTCTGAACAAAAGTAAATGCTGTTGTAATTCATTCATAAATGATAAAAAGTGCTCTTCAAATATCGTGTAATGTAATTGTAATTCTTCCGTTGCAAATTGCATCTTAGAGATGTTCTTTGTTCTACGGTCCATTTGTGTTAATATATATTTTAACCCATCAATTGTGCTGTATTTAACCAGCCAATTCTCTTCCAACATAATATGAAGGAACTTTTGAACTCTTTCAGGCAGCACATCAAAGTTTTCCTGCAATGAATCATAAAAGTTCGCCGCATACTCTTGCAGTGGTATTGTAGAAAATAAATGCCAGTTTTTTGCTAAAAAGTGGTCATAATACATATCTATAATAACAGCTGCATAATGATTATATCGGGGGACTAATATTTTTTTGCTTGTTCTCCATGTAATATGTGCATCAGTATAAGTATCAATCTCTCGATGCAGTATAATTCCTTGTTGAATGCGAGGGGGATAATTCAAGTAATCTTTACCACGAACACTATCTGCAATAAAGTTTCCAATTTTTAAAAACTCGTCATCGCCAGATAAATAAATGTGAGCTAAGAAATTCATAATTACAATTTGCGTATAAAAATACGTATTTTACTATCTATAACTGACAATGCCTTGCATTATTATATATCTTTGTAGATATAATAAAATTTTAGTTATGACATTGATTAAATCTATCTCAGGAATACGAGGGACTATTGGTGGAAAAGTAGGAGATAATCTTACTCCTATCGATGCAGTTAAGTTTGCATCAGCTTATGGTACTTTTTTAAAAAACTCATCAAACAAAGAAGAACTTACAGTTGTAATTGGTAGAGATGCGCGTATTTCAGGGCCAATGATTCATAATTTAGTTGTTAATACGCTTGTAGGATTAGGTATTCACGTAATCGACTTAGGCTTATCTACAACACCTACTGTAGAAGTAGCTGTGCCAATGGAGAAAGCTGATGGTGGTATAATTTTAACAGCATCTCACAATCCAAAACAGTGGAATGCATTGAAATTATTAAATGAGAAAGGTGAGTTTTTAAGTGGAGCGGAAGGGCAAACTATTTTAGAGTTAGCAGAAAAAGAAGCTTTTGATTTCGCAGAAGTAGATAATTTAGGAACAATTGAGCACAAGGACAATTATATGGACTTACATATAGATGAGGTGCTTAAACTGAAGTTAGTTGACGTAGAAGCTATTAAAGCTCGTAAGTTTAAAGTAGTGGTAGATGCAGTAAACTCTTCAGGAGGTATCATTATTCCAGCATTATTAAGACGTTTAGGAGTAGAAGTAGTAGAATTATATTGTGAGCCAAACGGTCACTTCCCTCATAACCCAGAACCATTAAAAGAACATTTACAAGATATCTGTGCTTTAGTAAAGAAAGAGAATGCAGACTTCGGAGTTGTAGTTGACCCAGACGTTGATAGACTTGCTTTCATTTCAAACGATGGAGAAATGTTTGGAGAGGAGTACACTTTAGTTGCTGTAGCTGATTATGTGTTAAGCAAAACACCAGGTAACACAGTGTCTAACTTATCATCATCTCGTGCATTACGCGATATCACTAATAAACACAATGGACAATACAACGCTTCTGCAGTAGGAGAAGTGAATGTAGTAGAGCTTATGAAAGCGACTAATGCAGTTATTGGTGGTGAAGGTAATGGTGGTATTATCTATCCAGAGATTCACTACGGGCGTGACTCTATCGTAGGAGTAGCTTTATTTTTAACACACTTATCTAACTTAGATATGACAGTGGCTGAATTAAGAGCCTCATACCCTCAGTACTACATGAGCAAGAATAAAAAAGAACTTACTCCAAAGTTAAACGTAGATATGATTTTAGAACAAATCGCTGAGAACTACAACGACCAAGAAGTATCAACTATTGATGGAGTTAAGATTGACTTCCCAGCATCATGGGTACATTTGAGAAAATCAAATACAGAGCCTATTATCCGTATTTATACAGAAGCAGGTACTCAAGAAGATGCAGATAGCTTAGCTATTCGTATGATTGAAGAATTAAAAGTTATCGCGGGTATTTAATTCATCGCAATAACACTTATATAGATAAAAAGGGAACAAGTAATTGTTCCCTTTTTTTGTAAGTAATATGTGTAATAATTGATTCAAAATGAAAATAACAAACAATTTTCTTTCATACCAAAAAGTAAAGATAGACGACAAGGTTTGTTATTCTTTACGGAAAACCACATTTTGGTTTTAAAAAATATGTTTTTTGAGTTTTAAGTAATTATAACTGTAATAATATTAGTCATTTACTGTATTATCTATTTTGTTATAATTTTCTTTATTATCCGAGTTAGAATAAAGTTTACTAGAGTTATCTGCGTTGCTACTTAAAATATCTCGTGTATTTTTTTGTACTGAAATTGCACCAAATAATGAAAGGATAAAACCAAAAGCATAAAACCCTTTTTCACTTGGAAGTAGAGTAGCGTTAATTAACCCTATGGTAAATAAAACGATTACAATTAGCAAAGCTGCCCAAGTAATTCCATAATAAAGATTTGTTACCATAATACCCTCTAAGCGATCACGCACTGCTTTTTGAATAGAAACAGCTGAAAATAAACCGAAAAGTAAAATTAGTAAGTAAAAGCCTTTTTCGTTTAGTTGCATTTCTGTTTTCCATAAACCAACTAAAAAACCTGCTACACCTAAGAAAAGGACGGTACCTGAAGCAGCCCTAAAGGCTGTTGACGTTGTATTGTTGTTCATATATAATTATTTTAAATTAGTATTTTCTAAATATACCTTCTTGGAATGGAGTCCATAAACAAGCCTTCATATTCGCTTGCTTTAATCCTGAATTAGCCCAAGTGTTACAAGTGTATAAAAAACTATATCGTCCATTTCCAACATAGAAAGAATCGTTTTCGCCATATACTTTATCTGTTTTTATATTGAGTATATTTCCATTTTCATCTCTTTTAAAAGAGGTTTGGATATGATCAATTAGCTTGAGGTATTGCGGTTTTGAAATAACTACTTTTTTAAACTCATCGTTTTCAATAGCATTTCTTAAGAAAGTTGTGTGAATTGCGGTAGAACCAAGCCCAAACGCGGCATTTAAAGCAATTCCAGGTTTTACACTTGACCAATCTTCCACATCAAGGAAGAACCCTTTGTCTCCCCAGCCAATTGCAATATAGTTGTAGTTAGTGTTTTTACTTTTAGTATCAGAAAACTTAATCTCCTCACTC
>JASLGC010000313.1 GCA_030150335.1 Flavobacterium sp. | reverse complement strand
GGTTTCCAAATTTTCTTAGGAAAATAATTATTGAAATAGATAAATTACTATTATTAGAAAAGCCCGACTTTATGGTCGGGCTTTTTATATTTATAACGTGTTTTATAGTGAAATACGATAGATTTCATTTAATCTTCTTTTGGTGCAGTGTTGCTCTTGTTCGGAAAACAGGCCCTCAACCCAAGTAAACACTGGAGTCTTCCGAAGGCGACCAAAACAAATCAAAAAAACAAACAACCATATCACTGGTTATCACTAACTTATGTTTTGTAAAATTATCAAAAGTGAGCATTTTCTATCAAAATCGTCAAAAGTGAGCAAAATATAGCATCTGCTATCAAAATTATCAAGTTTACAACTCTCCCTATTTCATCTTACTAAGTTTGCAAAGTAATCGCAAGCTGTAACAGCCATTTATATAAACATTTCTTAATTCTGCTGTTCTTTGAAATATTGATAATTAAAAAAACCAGATATTATACTTAATCATGACATTCCATCATCAACATATCTCCCTCTGTATGCGTGATGGTTACTAATCCATCAGCAAGCACTGAATTACTGCTACCTGTTCGGTCTCCTAAAACAAGAGATTCATTGTGCAATGGATAAACTAAATTCTCTGTAACGATTCCATTTACAGTTCCAATCGGAATAAGAGAAATGATTGTATCTTTTTCATACCACTTTTTAAACACTTTAGGCAAGGGATATATTCTCGAATAATCGTCAAAAAGAGTTATTTTCAATTTGTCTTTAAACTTGACAATATTTGTGATGTTTGTAATCGTATGGTCTGCTCGTTTTCCGGTAGCCCAAATCACATTTGCAGCAGGAATACCGCGTTTAATCAAATAATTAAAGGCTTTCTCTAAATCGGTTGAGTTTTGGTCTGCTACATGAACAATCTCAATTGGGTATTGCTTTTCACGATAAGACTCTGCATCAAAGCCTCTGTCAAAATCACCAATTAAAACATCTATTTTAATCCCCAACTCGATAACTCTCTCTATAGCAGAGTCTAAAACTACCACCAGAGGAGACCATTCTAAAAGTTGGTCCATTAGTTGACGGTCGCAAGCAGCGCCATTGGCAATAATTAAAGCAGGTTCTTGGTCGTCTCTGACGATATGATGTGATGACATTTGTATTGATTTTAAAAAGCAAATTAAAGTATAAAGGTTAACATTCACTCAAAAAAAGTAAAAAAAGTTCGCTATACAAGAGAATACCTTTATATTTGAAGCCTAAACAAAAGAATTGAAACCATGACAAATTTATCACAAGAACAGTGGTGGGAAAATGCACAAGCAGATTCTAATGCTGTAATATTAGACGTACGTACAGAAGAGGAAGTTGAAGAAAAGTCAATCCCTGGAGCTATCGTTATTGATATTTACAAAGGACAAGGATTTTTAGACGAAATCGAGAAATTAGACAAAACAAAAAGTTACTATGTTTACTGTAAATCAGGAGGTAGAAGTAACCAAGCTTGTTTATTAATGGGACAATTAGGTTTTGACAGCACTTTTAACCTTTTAGGAGGAATTACAGAGTGGGAAGGACCAACAAAATAAAGAGAGAAAAGTCAACTTAGGTTGACTTTTTTTCTTTTTCCACCTTATATGTTTATTATAGTAGTAAATAAACAATAGCCTTTGTATATTTGCTTAATCAAAGCATAAAAATACACGTTTTAAAGACTTCGATGCTTTACTTATAGTAATTATGAAAAAAATATATTTTATCGTTAATCCAATTTCAGGAAAAGGAAAACACAATATTACACTTGATTATATCAAACCTTTTTTTG
The DNA here is from genome assembly GCA_030150335.1 of Flavobacterium sp. Classification (GTDB taxonomy): domain Bacteria; phylum Bacteroidota; class Bacteroidia; order Flavobacteriales; family Flavobacteriaceae; genus Flavobacterium. The sequence continues at coordinate 6,131 of JASLGC010000313.1, read as the reverse complement.
ATGAATCTCAATATGAAATACATGTTTCATTTTCTACTTATAAAAAGCACGCGATTGAATTAACGCAGCAAGCGATTACTGCAAAAGCAGATATTATCGTAGCTTGTGGGGGAGATGGTACAATCCATGAAGTGGCTACTGAATTAGTTGGCACAAATATTGCATTTGGTGTAGTACCTGTTGGTTCTGGAAATGGATTAGCATCAAATCTTTCAATACCAAAAGATATTGAACAGGCTATCATTCGCGTTAGAGACGGAAAGGCGATGAATATGGACGTGGGTAGCGTAAATGGAGAATACTTCTTTAGCAATATGGGATTTGGAATAGACGCAACAATCATAGATAAATATGAGAAGTCTGGTAAACGCAAATTAGGTGCGTATATCAATGCGGCTTTAAATTCTGCTCAAGAATACGTTGCTAAAAAAATGTTGGTAACCTATAATGGCGTTACGAAGGAAGTAAACCCATTGCTGTTATTCATTTCAAACTCTAATGAAATGGGGTATAGCATGTCGTTGACTCCTAAAGCGAGTTTAACGGATGGAAAATTAGATTATTTAATGGTTCCTCGTATTGGGCTATTAAAGCAATTAACGTTTGGATTGTATGTAATTCTGAAAAAAACAGAGAAGTTTAGAAAAACAGATTATGTACAAACAAATGTAATACACGTAGAGATTGTGGACCAAGAAAGAAATGGTTTGCAAATGGATGGTGAGTATTATGAATTTGATACAAATAAATTTGAAATAAAGGTTCTACAAGGAGCACTGAAAGTCTTATGTTAGTTGGGATTTCTTATGATTTAAAGGTAAAAGTTTAGTCTATTATTTTCTCATACTTCCATAAAAAGTGTAACTTTGTAGGATAAGTAAAACAACAAAAAAAAAGAAAAATATATTATGAATTCATTTGACGTAGTTGTAATTGGTTCTGGACCTGGAGGATATGTGTCTGCTATTCGTTGTGCACAATTAGGATTTAAAACAGCAATTGTAGAAAAGTACTCAACATTAGGAGGAACTTGTCTAAACGTAGGATGTATTCCATCAAAAGCATTATTATCTTCTTCTCACTTAGTAGAGGAGTACAGACATTTTGCTGATCATGGAATCGAAGTAGCAGGAGATTTAAAAGTTGATTTAGCTAAAATGATCGAGCGTAAGCAAGCGGTAGTTGATCAAACTTGTGCTGGTGTTAAGTTCTTAATGGACAAAAACCAAATCACTGTATTTGAAGGAGTTGGTTCTTTTGAGAATGCAACAACTATCAATGTTACTAAAAACGATGGTTCTGTTGAAACAATTGGTGCTAAAAACACAATTATTGCAACTGGATCTAAACCATCTACATTGCCTTTTATCACTTTAGATAAAGAAAGAATCATCACTTCTACTGAAGCATTAAAATTACCTGAAGTTCCTAAACACTTAATCATCATCGGTGGTGGAGTAATTGGTCTTGAATTAGGACAAGTTTACTTAAGATTAGGTGCTCAAGTTTCTGTAGTAGAATTCGCTGATAGAATTTTACCTACTATGGATGGTGCTTTATCAAAAGAGTTACAAAAAGTATTGAAAAAACAAGGAATGAAGTTCTACACTTCTCACAAAGTTCAAGGTGTTGAGCGTACTGGAGATGTAGTAAAAGTTTCTGCGTTAGATAAAAAAGGAGAAATCGTTACTTTAGAAGGAGACTACACTTTAGTAGCTGTAGGTCGTCGTCCATATACTGACGGATTAAATGCTGAAAAAGCAGGAATCAAATTGACAGATAGAGGACAAGTTGAAGTAAATGATCATTTACAAACTACTGCTCCAAACGTTTACGCTATTGGTGACGTTGTTCGTGGTGCTATGTTAGCTCACAAATCTGAGGAAGAAGGAGTAATGGTTGCTGAATTCTTAGCTGGTCAAAAACCACACATCAACTATAACTTAATCCCTGGAGTTATCTATACTTGGCCAGAGGTTGCTGCTGTTGGAAAAACAGAGGAGCAATTAAAAGCTGAAGGTGTAGAGTACAAAGCTGGAAGTTTCCCATTCAGAGCGTTAGGACGTGCAAGAGCAAGTGCTGATACTGATGGATTAGTAAAAATCTTAGCTGATAAAAACACTGACGAGATCTTAGGTATCCACATGATCGGAGCTCGTTGTGCTGATTTAATCGCTGAGGCTGTAGTAGCTATGGAGTACAGAGCATCTGCTGAAGATTTAGCAAGAATGTCTCATGCTCACCCTACATTTGCAGAGGCTATCAAAGAAGCTGCTTTAGCTGCAACTGATAACAGAGCTATCCACGCATAATTGTAATAAATTATTCGATATAGAAAAAAGGTTTAAACTTAACGGTTTAAACCTTTTTTTATGTAGTTAAGTTTTACTTATATTTGTGTTAACAACGAATTAACAAACACAAATGAAAAAGACTGTTTTCTTTCTTGCTACTATGATTGCTATAACATCATGCTCAAGTAGTGACGATGATAAAAATGTAGATACTATTGTTTCTCAAGTGTACACTCCTTTAAGTAGTATTGATAACTTAGCTGCTGGAACATATAAATATGTTGGAAATGACGTAGGAAATGGAAAAGTAGGATTGGTAAACCCTTCTTCTTCAAACTGCAAAGAAAAAGACTACCTTATAGTGTATAAATCTGGCCAAAAACTTGATAGTATTACTTATGCGAATTACAACTCTGTTATTTCAAAAGACAAAGAGATTGTATGTCAAAAACTCGGTGTTGAGTACGATCGTGTTTTTAGAAATAATAGATTAAATGCTGCAGGTATGTTGACTACTTTGGTTACTGAAGATGAGAAAATACCACTTAACACTGAAGAAAAGAAATTAACTCCTGAGAAAGAGTTTAAGGTAATTACAAACACTATTTTTAAAGGAACTCTTGAAATTGGAGAGCAAGCTGGTTACTTGAGAATAGAGGACAAAATCTCTAATTACAAACCTGGTTCTCAAATTAAAGGCAAGCCTTATTTGTACTTTAAAAAAATGTAGTTGCCCTAAAAATGAAATATTGTAAATACTAACATTCTATTAAGTTATTTATGTAGTATTTATTGTTAGATTTGTTTTTTAATCACTTACAAAAGACAGCTAAATGATTTCATTTAATAAAGAAACTAAACAGATAGAAATAAATGATAATTATAAAGGTAGACTAACCTCTTCAAGGATTATGTCTACCTTTATTCTTGTATTAGGTATAGTAAGACTTACTACTGCAAACTGGGATACTCCAAAGGAAATGGATTACGTATTTACAGGGATTGTAGCATTGTTCTTATATATTACAGTTAAAAACTTCTTATTAAGAACAGCTGATAGTAAGATAGACAAAACGGCAATCAAATATGTGAAACTACCTAAAGGATTAGCAACAAAAGCCGTGATCAAATTAAACAACAGAAAGTCAAGAGATGTTTACGGTCTTAAAACAACTGAACAACGTTCTGCTTTTAGAAAAGTGTTTACTGATGCTAAAATTAAAGTGATCAATTAATTTATGGCTGATAAAAAACACTATTGCTATTTCTGCAATGAACTACCTGTTGAGACAGACAACCCAAATAAACATTACCACGATAAAGAATACGGTTTCGAATTAGAAGACGATACGGAGTTATTTGAACGATTAATCTTAGAAATTAATCAAGCTGGACTGAGTTGGAATACAATTTTACAGAAAAGACAAAACTTCAAAAAAGCGTATGAGCAATTCGACATTCCAACTGTAGCGAACTTCTCTGAAGAGAAAATAGCAGATTTACTTCAAGATAGTGGTATTATTCGCAACCGTTTAAAAGTAAATGCAGCGATATATAACGCAAAGAAAATCATTGATTTACAGAATGAGTTTGGCAGTTTCAAAAATTGGTTAGATTTGCATAAGCAATATGATTTAGAACAGTGGATTAAACTGTTTAAAAAGCATTTCAAATTTGTAGGCAAGGAAATTGTCAATGAATTTTTGATGAGTACGGGATATTTAGATGGTGCACATTTAACAGATTGTCCTATATATTTGAAAACAAAAATTCATAAAGACAATTAAAATAATATTGATTTACTTACTATTAGCAAGTAAACAGATAAAAAGGAAAAAATTTAACTCTCATGGTTATTAGCGATGAGGGTTTTTTGGTTAATATTGCAACATACTTTTTAAAGAAATAACGAAAATAGTTAATGGATAATTTATCTAAGCTAAGAACAGTAACGGTAACACGATACATAGCTCCTCTTAGAGAGGGTGGATCATTGCCTGCCTTAGCAGAAGCTGATGATGATTTCAAATACGTGCTTAAATTCAGAGGTGCAGGGCATGGGGTGAAAGCCTTAATTGCTGAGCTACTTGGTGGATTAATCGCACAGAAATTAGGATTAAAAGTACCTGAATTGGTTTTTGCTCAATTAGACGAAGCTTTTGGTAGAACCGAAGCAGATGAAGAAATTCAGGACTTACTTCAATTTAGCAAAGGATTAAACCTTGCTTTGCACTTTTTATCAGGGGCATTGACGTATGATCCAGAAGCATTGACTATAGACTCTAAACTGTCTTCACAGATCGTTTGGCTTGATGCTTTTATCACAAACGTAGATAGAACATTTAGAAATACAAATATGTTGATTTGGCATAAAGAATTGTGGTTAATAGACCACGGGGCAGCTTTTTATTTCCATCATTCATTTAACAATTGGGAAAAGAGTGCATTAACTCCATTTTCTTTTATAAAAGATCACGTATTACTACCACAAGCAAAAGAGCTTGATGAAGTAGATGTAGCTTTTAAAAAGCTATTAAAAGAAGAGGACTTAAAAGAAATAACAGACGCTATTCCAACAGATTGGTTAGAATGGGAAGATGTAGATTTGAGTCCTGATGAGATAAGAGAGGTATACTTTTTGTTCTTAAAAACAAGGTTAGAAAATTCTCATTTATTTGTTAACGAAGCTAAAAAATTTCGAGATGCACGTATATGAGTATTCAATCATAAGATATGTTCCTAAAGTAGAACGAGAGGAATTTATCAATGTTGGTTTGTTAGTGTTCTCTAAATCAAAGAGAAAACTATTGGCAAAGTTTCATTTGGATGAAAAAAAGATAGCTTGTTTTTCAAGTGAAATAGATTTTGAAATACTTCAAAAGCACATCGAGGCATTTGAAGCCATTGCTTTGGGCACTTCATCTAATAATCCGATTGCTACTTTAGAGGTAGATGAAAGATTTAGATGGCTAACTGCAGTTAAAAGTTCATGTATTCAGGCTTCGCGTCCTCATCCGGGGATGACTTCGGATTTAGAAGTATTGTTTAAAAATCTTTTTCAAGAATTAGTTTTATAAAATGCCGCTATATTACTTAAAAGACAATTTAATAAAGAAAACAGCATTCGTATTGATACGATTGCCTTTCTGGATTAGCTTTATAACCCTATTTATCCTTATCTACGATTTAGGATTTAACACCTTAAACGATTACCACTCACATTTACATTCTCTCTACAATATCTGTCTTTCGATAGGAATGATTGCCATTGCTCGAAGATATTTTAGTAAAGACAATTATGAGAGTCTTGGAGTAAAGATATTTGACATATTCAGTGTTGTACTTTTTCTAATTTTAATTATTGCACGGTGGCAACCTGAACATACAACACGCTTCTTTGACAGTAGTGCAGTAATTTTCTTTGGAGTGTTTATTATGGTTGTTAGGGAGTTTTCAATGCTTCAGTTAAACCTAAAACAAACGAGAATGAACCCTGCTCAGTTGTTTATCGTCAGTTTCTTACTGATTATCTTCATCGGAGCATTTATGTTGTCTTTTCCAAAGGCAACCGTTACACCGGGTAGTTTGCGTTATATTGACGCTTTATTCACAGCTACGAGTGCAGTATGTGTTACAGGGCTTTCAACAGTAGATATTGGTAGTCAATTTACCTTATTTGGAAAGACTGTAATGATCTTCTTAATGGAATGTGGGGGACTTGGGATTATGACTATTGCGAGTTACTTTAGTTATTTCTTCCGTGGAAAGGCTTCTTATGGAAACCAATTGGTATTGAAAGATATGTCTTACATAGACAAATTAGGTGATGTATTTGCT
>JASLGC010000212.1 GCA_030150335.1 Flavobacterium sp. | reverse complement strand
TTGTTAAAGCAAATTTGAATGATGAAGTAGAAAGTGAGCGCTTGAGTAAAACATTTTTATATTCAGCTTTTCAGATGTTGAATCGACTTATTTCATATTGTCAAAAATATACGTTTATTCAGAGTTATGATACTTTGTATTCTCTTTATAAACAAGTTATGGATATGGCTGAAGTTTCATTTGAAGGTGAGCCGTTACAAGGATTGCAAGTGATGGGGGTACTTGAGAGTAGGGTGTTAGACTTTGATACAGTGATTGTTACTTCAGTAAATGAAGGTAAGTTTCCTGCTGGTAAATCTCAGAATTCATTTATTCCTTATGACATAAAACGAGAAATAGGGCTGCCTACATACAAAGAAAAAGATGCTATTTATAGTTATCACTTTTATCATTTATTACTAAGAGCAAAAAATGTTTATTTGATATATAACTCACAGGCAGACGGAATGGACGCAGGTGAGAAAAGTAGGTTTTTAACGCAATTAGAGGTAGAACAATGTAAAAATCACAATGTAGAATACATTACTTATTCTGCTGATTTGCCCGATAAAGCGTATGAGGCTATAGAAATACATAAGTCTGAAAAGCTACAGGAAGAGTTGAAAAATATATCACTTGGCAAAGGATTTTCACCTTCTGCTTTGTCAAATTATCTACGTAATCCTATTCAGTTTTATATGCAGCGTGTTTTACGTATTAGAGAAGTAGAAGAGGTAGAAGAGAGTGTTGCATTGAATACGTTGGGTACGATTATTCACAATGCCTTAGAGAACTTATATAAACCTTATGTTGGAGTGAAATTATCAATTCCAATTATTCGTTCGATACAGAAGCAAGCAGATGTGGAAGTTCAAACTCAGTTTGAAGAGGTTTACAATAGCGATAAGGAAAAAATGGGTAAGAATCTTTTAGCTTTTGAAGTGGCAAAAAGGAATGTTTATCACTTTTTGAACGAGGAAGTTAGTAGATTAGAGAAAGGAGATGATGTGCTATTACTTGAACTCGAAACAGAGTTGAAATTAACCTTAGAGGATGAACGTTTGCCTTATGCAGTTAATCTTTTTGGTTTTGTAGATAGAATAGAAGAGCGAAATGGAGTAGTTCGTATAATTGACTATAAAAGTGGAAAAGTTGAATCTAACGATGTTAAATTGAGTACATGGGATGGATTGACGATGGATCTAAAAAACGATAAGATTATTCAACTTTTGTGTTACGCATTGATGTACTCGAAAGGTGGAGAGAACGAATCATTCGAAGCAGGGATTTATTCTTTTAAAAATAGAAAAGAAGGTTTCTTGTTTTTCGGAGTTCGTAACGGACGCGAAGTAGATTATAGCATTACAAAAGAAACGTTAGCCTATTTCAAAGAGGAATTAGTAACGTTGATTTTAAAAATACTTAATCCAGAAGAAGATTTTGTAGAAGAACTATAGAGAGTGAATAGAAAAGGAGAAGTGAAAACTTCTCCTTTTCTATTTTAAAAGTGTTTTTATAGATGCAAGTAATTCTTCTTTAGCTTCAATATGTAGCATGTGCCCTCCATGTATTGTAATTAAATCACTTTCAGTATCATTTATCTGAGTAATAGTGTCTTCATAAATCATTACAGGATCTATATCTCCTAAAATCATTTGTATGGGATATGGTGCAAAATGAAGCAAAACTTCTCTGTCTGTTCTTATTTTCATTCCTTCAAGCGCAGCAATAATCCCTTGTTTCGGAGTCGCTAATGCATTTTCTAAATGATGTTCTATCTCTTCAAGTTTTGTTTTTCTAATATGAGCTTGAAATTGGTTTCCAACAGCCATTTTCACAAACAAATCACTGTTCTTTTTGATAATTTCAATCGCTCTATCTCTATTAAGTTTTCGTTCTTGACTATCAGCTCTTGTCGTAGAGGCTACAAGTATTATTTTTTTCACATAATCGGGATAAAGCTCTCCAAAAGCAAGAGCCACATAGCCCCCCATTGAATGACCGATAAGCGTTACCTTTTTAAGATTAAGATGAGAAATTACTGAAAAGACTGCATCTGCCATGTCTTCCATGCTGTGAATATAGCCAATGCACCCTGTTTTACCATGTCCTAATAGGTCAATCGAGACTACTCTATATTTGGTAGAAAGGTTTTCCATATAGTAATCCCACATAGTTGCATTTTCAAGAAAGCCATGTAGAAATATCAATGTATTTCCCTTTCCTTTTTCAATAAATGCAAGGTCTGTGTTTTTGTAATTTATCTTAATAAGTCCCATTCGTGCATATTTGGATACAAAAATAGTAGTTACACTATATAATAAAAATATTTGCTGTATTAATCTTGAAAAGTTAATGTATTCTGTTTATAGGGGTTCTTAATCCCGGAAAGCTATTATATTTGTGAGAAGTAGTAAAAGAAAACAAGAAATGAAAAAATTACTCGGAGTTTTATTATTGGTTTGTTCAATGAGTTTTGGTCAGAATGGACAACCCTATCAAATATACAATCAGAAAGGAAAGAAAGTTTCTTATGATAAAATGATTAAAGAATTAGCTAAAAATGATGTTGTCTTATTTGGGGAATATCACAACAATTCTTTAGGGCACTGGCTGCAATTGCAAACGTCAAAATCTTTAGGAGATAAACGCAATGTCGTTTTAGGAGCAGAAATGTTTGAGGCTGATAATCAAGTTGGCTTGAGCAATTACATAAATGGGACAATTGACGAAGAGGAGATGGCTACAGAAGTTCGCTTATGGAATAATTATGAAACAGATTATAAACCATTAGTCGAATATGCAAAAGAAAAGAAAGTAGAATTTATAGCAACAAATGTTCCTCGTCGTTATGCGAGTTTAGTTTATAAGAAAGGAGTTGAAGCATTGGATTCATTGAGTGTCGAAGAAAAAAAGTGGATTACACCATTGCCTTTTCCGTATGATTCGAGCTTACCAGGATATCAAAAAATGATGACTATGTTTGAAGATCACGCTGACGAAAATATGCCAAAAGCACAAGCTATAAAGGATGCCACAATGGCCTATTTTATTAAAGAAAATTCGAAGAATGGCAAGCTGTTTTTACATTTTAACGGCTCATATCACAGTAATAATTTCGAAGGCATAGTTTGGTACTTGAAATATAGCAATCCTTCTCTTAAAATATCAACAATTACAATGGTTGAAAGTGAAGATGTTTTGCAATTTGACAAAGAAAATTTAGGATTAGCCAACTTTATAATTGTTATTGATGCGAGCATTTTAAAGTCTTTTTAGTCTTTTTTAACTAAAAAGACTGTATTGTCTTAAAAGAAATGCTTTTTGCGATTTGTTTAGGTTATTTTATTGACTTTTTATCTGTTTAAATTGAGTATAAATAGGAGCTCGCTCGTTGTGCATAACGTTATTAAGGTGTATTTTTGAGAGATTTTTTCAAGAAAAACAATTAAAATTACATTATGGCAAAATCTGCACTTTTAAAGTCATCCATAGCGAAGAAGTATTGGATGGCTCTTACAGGGTTATTTTTATGCTTGTTTTTAGTAGGTCACTTGGCGGGAAACCTTCAGTTGATCTTTGGTGACGCTTCTGCATTCAATGAGTATGCGTTATTTATGACTACTAATCCAGCGGTAAAAGTACTATCTTACGTTACCTATATTTCAATCTTATTCCACGCGATTGATGGTATCGTTTTAACAATTCAAAACAAGAAAGCACGTCCAATCGGATATGCAAAAAACAATGCTGCTGCTAATAGCTCATTTTCTTCAAGAAATATGGCTGTTTTAGGAACTTTATTGTTAGTGTTCATCGTAACGCACATGGTAAATTTCTGGGCTAAAATGCACTTCACTCAAATGCCTTTACAAACAATTGAGGTAACTGTTGAAGGACAAGAGCCAGTATTAATTTACAAAACAGTACAAGAGCAACCAATTGATGTTAGAGCTGTTGAAATGGGACAGTTAGAAGTTAAAGGAACTCAATTTTTCCAAGCTAACACAAATTTAAAAATTGCTGACGGATACAAAGATTTACACAAAATTACTATTGAGTTTTTCAAAGATCCAAAAACAGGACTTATCAGTACTATCTTGTATGTAATTGCAATGATTGTTCTTGGATTCCACTTATCTCATGGTTTTGCAAGTGCATTCCAATCTTTAGGGGTAAACAATCCAAAGTATAAAGGATTAATTAAATTAGGAGGATACTTATTCTGCTATTTAGTTCCAGCGTTATTCGCTATTATTCCATTATATATTCACTTTATTAAATAGTCCTAAAGAAATTGATTATGAAATTAGATTCTAAGATACCTCAAGGACCAATCGATAAGAAATGGTCTGATTATAAAAACCATATTAAATTAGTTAACCCTGCAAACAAACGTAATATTGACGTTATCGTTGTTGGAACTGGTTTAGCTGGTGGTTCAGCTGCTGCTACATTAGCTGAATTAGGTTATAATGTAAAAGCATTTTGTTATCAAGATTCACCTCGTCGTGCGCACTCTATTGCTGCTCAAGGGGGGATTAACGCTTCTAAAAACTACCAAGGTGATGGTGACTCAGTTTACAGATTATTCTATGATACTGTAAAAGGGGGAGATTACCGTGCTCGTGAAGCAAACGTTTACCGTTTAGCTGAAGTTTCAGAAAATATTATTGACCAATGTGTGGCTCAAGGTGTACCTTTTGCTCGTGAATACGGAGGTCTTTTAGATAACCGTTCTTTCGGTGGTGTGCAAGTATCTCGTACTTTCTACGCTAAAGGACAAACAGGGCAACAATTATTATTAGGTGCTTACTCTGCAATGAACCGTCAAATCGGTCGTGGAAAAATCCACATGTACAACCGTCATGAAATGTTAGACATTGTACTTGTAGATGGAAAAGCAAGAGGTATTATTGCTCGTAACTTAATTAATGGTGAGATTGAGCGTCACTCTGCTCACGCTGTTGTTATTGCAACAGGTGGATACGGGAACGTTTTCTTCTTATCAACTAATGCAATGGGTTCTAACGTAACTGCAGCATGGAAAGCACACAAACGTGGAGCTTACTTCGCTAACCCTTGTTTTACACAAATTCACCCTACTTGTATCCCTGTAACAGGAGACCACCAATCAAAATTAACTTTGATGTCTGAGTCATTACGTAATGACGGACGTATTTGGGTTCCTAAGAAAATGGAGGATGCAGTTGCTATTAGAGAAGGTAAATTAAAACCAACTCAAATTGCTGAAGAAGATAGAGATTACTACTTAGAAAGAAGATACCCATCTTTTGGTAATTTAGTTCCTCGTGACGTTGCTTCACGTGCTGCTAAAGAAAGATGTGATGCTGGATATGGAGTAAACGCTACTGGTGAAGCTGTATATTTAGATTTCGCTTCTGCTATTGACCGTTACGGAAAAGAGCAAGCAATATTGAAACACTTAGATGAAAACGACGCTAAACTTGTTTACAAATTAGGTAAAGACGTTGTTGAAAATAAATATGGTAACTTATTCCAAATGTACGAGAAGATCGTAGATGAGGATCCATATACAACTCCAATGATGATTTA
>JASLGC010000285.1 GCA_030150335.1 Flavobacterium sp. | reverse complement strand
GCACTAAGATAAGAGTTTTTGATTTAGCAGGAAAATGGTAAAAGCAGGATTTGAGGACATAAAGACGTAAGGTATTTAGGGTGTAGGTGGTAACTTGTTTCTATCTTTTAAAAATAGTTTTTTATATTTGTTGAACTCAATGCTTTGATAGATAATTCTCAGTGTAATAGTTGTTCTAAACTTTCACAATTCAAAGTAAATATTGTCCTTCAATTTTTGACTGTAAAAAAGTCAAATTACCTTTTTTCATTTCCAATTTTTTCAAGAAAAAGACGAAGTCAAATTGCTCTTCAGTGCAGTGTGATTGCGGCTTTAGTGCAGTTTTGTTTGTGAAAACAACGTTTTTACAGGGCTTGGACAAGTATTTCCAAACCAATTCCAAACCAAAGTATATATAATTTTGCTAAAAATCCCTGTGAAGCCTTTGTAGTTAAGGGATTGATGTGAAAATAGAATTGCCCTATTCGGAAATCAACGGTAGTTTGCGGTAAAATATTCCCTCTTCGGTAAAAAGGTATATTGAATTTTATATTAGAATGGGATGAATCACTATTTGTAAGGGATGTTTGGAGGAAAATTATACTTTTCAAATATTGAAGTTCTCGTATCTATTCACTTCTCAATTAGGATAGTGTTACCTAATGTGGATTGTTAATGAACCTTTTATTTAAAATCTACAATAGGTATAGGTTATGTGTTAGTAGCATACTGTAAATTGCTTTTCAAATTCTTATTTCTCTGTGTTAACTTTCCTGAATCGAATGAAAAATAAAGTTTATTATTCATCCTGTTTTGGTTCAATTTGCGCAATGATTTTTTATTGCATTCTCATTTTTTGTATTACTGTATAAAAAAGGTAGTGAGACGATATTGCATAAGTGGACAATTACGTAGAAGTACTCTTAAAATTTTCGCCTTAGATAAAGTGCTTTTTTTTGTGTTTTAGGAAGAAAGTAATGATTTTTCAATGGAATTTGTTGAGTCAGTTGCTTTTTGTTGCTTTTATTTATTGAAATCGACTGAAATTATTTTTTTGTGGCTGTGTGTGATTTTAAGATTACTCATGTAATGTTTGGTAACTAAAAGTCATCTATGGAGATTTTGTGACTGATAACTTATTACAATGTATGATTTTCTGTTTTTTATCATAAATAATTTTCTGTTTTTCTTTTATGATGAATAATCAGTTTGTTTTTAATTATTAAGTGTTATTGTGCTTTTTTCATAAAAAAGAACTACCTATTATGAATTTGAAAGTAGCGCGGTAAATTTGTAAAGTATTTGATTTACAGTGGAATATGTTTAAAAATGATAAAAAAAAAGATAAAATGGTAAGAAAATTAATGCTGTTGTTAGCATTATTTATATTCGGAATTAGTAACGCGCAGATAGGAATTGGAACTGAAATACCTCAATCGTCTTCTCAATTAGAAGTTGCTTCTAAAAACAAGGGAGTTCTCTTTCCAAGAGTAACACTTACAAGTTTAGATAGCGCCAATCCAATAGTTGGGAAATTAGCAAACAGCTTGTTGGTTTACAATATTGGGAGTGAATCTATTATGGAAGGTTTTTATTATTGGTACAATGGCAAATGGGTGCGTTTAGTAGATGGAGAAACTGTATTAGCAGGCACCAGTAATAGTAGTTTTACTTTAGTGGAAGGTGAATTGAAAATTACTGACTCGAAAGGCGATTCTGTAGTATTGCCTGTAAGTGAAATTGCTGAAAATGAATATTTTATTTCAAGTTTGAATCAAAATGAAGCATTTGATAAAGTTGTTAAGGGCAAGGAAACAGTAACTACTATAGTTAGGGAGAAGAATCCGGAGGGAGTTGAAATCTCTGGAAAATATGAATATTATAATGAATCAGGAGCAGTACAAGCTGTAATTGACGTGGCTCAGGATGTAATTGATAATTCTGAAAAAATATTTAGTGATGAGAATGTGCAGAAGGAGGTTAGCACTATTGTAAGCGGTATGGTTAGTAGTGTTGTTAATTATTCTTATGATGAGCAAGTTACTGGCAAGCATTGGGTGGATGACGAGGAAGTGGCAACAAGAGTTTTTGATATAACATTAAATGCTGCAACTAATACAGTGGAAGTGCCAATGGTAGTTTCGGGAACTATTTTGGAGGCGAAGTTGATTAACCAAATGACAAACTCTATTTCTGAAGGGGTAGTAAATAAAGCGGTGCGTGGAGGCAATACGGTTATAACTCTTGGTACTCCTGGTTCTTTTACAGTTTACCATCCTGCGGATAGATATTTCTTGATTTTAGAATATACTAAAAAGGAAATATGATTGATTGCTGGTTTGGTGAAAGTGAATTAATGAATCAAGTGGGGTGTTATTTTAAATTTAGAAAGGGTTATATGAAAGTGAAGTATTTTATAAGTCTGGGTTTGTTGCTGCTCTGTAATATTGTTTTAGCGCAAATTGGAATTGGTACAATGGAGCCAACAGCAGAATTAGAGATAAAAGGGGATGTGATTTTTAGGGGATTGAAGCAAGTGAATACGACAGAGTACTATAGACGAATAGTAGTGGATAATGATGGTAATGTTGGTTATTTAGATAAAGACCCAGAAGGTTTTTTCTTTAATAGTGTTTCTTTTACTTATATGCCCCGACAAGTGGGGTTATCACAAAATAGAAAGGGAGATTTAAATATTGGTTTAGACGTTGATATTCCTCCAAGAACAAAAGTGTTAGTCATAATCAATTATAATATTCCTGTTTTTATAGATTATGATAGACTTAATATTTCTATGACTACTGCTGGTGTAGAATTAATGAAAAGTGAAAATGGTAAAATTACGCCCTTGGTGGAGGGGAATAGGAAGTTTAGTTTTTCAATGAGTTACAATTACCTTGAGCAAGGGATGTTTGTGGAGGGGGTTTATGTTGACGAGGTTGAAAACCTAACAGATAATCTGTCTAAAGTTCGCTATTATTTAGTTGGGTTTACTGAAGCGGGAAACTTTGAAGTGTTGTTTAGTAGTAATCCAGATAACTTAAATGAAACCTCAATGGGGATAGGAAATATGTCTGTTAAAGTGTTTAGCAAGGCATTTTAAAATGTATGTAATGAAAATGTATAAATATATAGGAGCTTTTTTTGGATGCTTATCAATGGTGGGGTATTCTCAAGTAGGGATTGGTACTCTAACGCCTGAAGCTACTTTTGATGTAAATAAAGAAATTAAGCTTTCAGGAATTCAGACTGTGTCGAATAATAATGAAGAATATGACCAAGTTTTGCTTAGTAATGAGGAAGGAGATTTGGGTTTTGCAAAGGTGCTTGCTAAAAACGCATATACCTATCGCAATTCATATTTTAAAAAAATGACAGCATTTGTGAGGATTGGAGCGAATGAACAGATGTCTTTGAATTTACCTTTAACTATTGTTGTTCCAGCGAATAGGGTTAGTCTTGTAGAGATTGGTTATAATATTCCAATTATAGGAGACCGGCAAGGAGCAGCAGTTATTCAATTGCATAAGAAAACTGGGAATGGAATTATGACTGTTATAAAAGAAGCAACTCGAAAGATTGTTTTTTCAAGGAATTACAACACCGGGCCTGCGGCATTGGGTCAAGCTGTTTCTAATTCTTACTTTGATAGGATTGTAAATAATAGTTCTGAGGACCTAATGGTAACTTATGATGTTTATGGTTTGGCTTTTGGAGTAACGAGGGTGTTGAGATTTGGAATGTTTGCGAATGTACCATTGACTAATTATAACTGGGGAAGAGGAGCCTTGTTTATAACAGTCTATGATTTGTAAAATGATAAATGTAGCATGTGATTCTTACGTGTTTATATTGTTTAAATAAGAAATGACTTTAAGAAAGAAGGTTAATAATTATGAGAAATATTGTTTTGTTTTTTCTACTACATATAGGGGGAGTGGCTTTGGGGCAAGTAGGAATAAATAATTTGCGTCCAGAAGCTGATTTAGATGTAGATGGAAGTGTGAAGTTTAGGAAGTTGAACAATATGTTGAATTTTAATCAAATTATTGTTGCAAATGAGGAGGGAAGACTTGCTGCTACAGAGGTTGAAGAAGGGGCATTTCTATTAAGAGATATTTATTTTAAAAAGATGTCTCAATTAGTGAAAACAACGAGTCCGAGTGCAGTATTTGTTCCAAACAGAAGTACTTTGATAGAGCTTGGATTAGATATTGATATTCCAATAAGTCCGCATTCTGAGGTAATAGTTTCTGTGGAGTATAACGTTCCTGTTATCAATCAGTATAGTAACAGTAATGAATATTCAAATTATTTAGGAATAACCTTAATAAGAAAGTTTAATCAAACGTTAGTAGAGTTAGATGAAGGGTCGCGTAAAATCACTGTTTATCGAGGGTATACTCTCCAAGATCGTGTAAGAATAGTTGGTGTGCCAATAACAGGAAAGGCAACTGATATGGTTTCTAATAATACTAATGTAGTTAATAATTATACTTATTCAGCGAAGGGATATATTGAAACTGGAAGAGGAACGATTTATTACGGTGATATTAATTCGCTTTTTCCAAGGGAATTAAATTGGGGAAATGGTATTTTAGTTATCACTGTTTATGAAAAGGCAATCTAATGGTAGAAGGGAAAGGATGATGATTGGACAAAATGTATTTCAATGATGCTTGATTGAATAGTATTGGTGTGTGAGTGTTGTTGGTTCTTAAATTAGGATTGTGCTTTTCGTAGTGTTGAGTATTGGGTATTTGTAGAATGGTAAATCACATATTTAAAACGAGTAGGAGTGAGGTGATTTAAGGAGGGGAAGTTGGGCATGTTTTCAAGAAGCAGTATCGTTACAAAACAAAAAAAACTATAGTAAATACTATAGTTTTTTTTGTGGGCGATGAGGGATTCGAACCCCCGACCCTCTCGGTGTAAACGAGATGCTCTGAACCAACTGAGCTAATCGCCCTTATATTTGTTTTTAAGGGATTGCAAATGTAGCCCTATTTTTTAAACTAACAAATATTTTGTTGAGTTATTTTGAGCTTTTTTCAATATCGTATAACTTAATCTTGTTATCATAGTTGATAATCTTAACTATAATAGGTGTGTTTTCACTGTTTTTACCAGAGATAACATATAGTTTACCTTTTTCAAGTTCTACTTTACTCTCGGAGAAGTCAACTTTCCCGTACATTAATGTTTTTCTGATATCATCTTTTGTAACCCATCCTTCTGCAAGTTTTACCTCTGCATCGTTAGAATACATTACTGGTTTACTTCTTAAGTCTTTTAAAACTCTACAGTTTGGTAAATAACAAAAGTCCGTTTTCTTTTCTCCAAAGAAGAAAAACAAAAATAGGGCACCAATCAATAGTCCGAATAAGTAATAGGCTAAACGTTGTGTAAACTTCATTTTAATTTGTTTTGTGCAAAATTAGTAATTCGTCGATGGAAAACTAATCATTTATCAAAATTTTAAAATGCGAATAAATGGATGTCTTTGTAGTCAAGGTTGAACCATTCTGCAACGTTGCGATTGGTTACTAATCCTTTGTAGCTATAAATTCCCGATTGGATAATTGTTTCTCCATGGATAGCACCGTCTAAATCGCCATTTTCAGCGTATTCTATAAGCATTGGGGTAATGATGTTACTCAAGGCCATAGAGGCTGTTTTACTATAGCGTGAGGTTATGTTGGGTACACCATAGTGTATTACTCCGCATTTTTCAATAGTTGGGTTTTCATGTGTGGTTAATTCAGATGTTTCAAAACAACCTCCAGTATCAATTGATACATCAATTATAACTGCTCCTTTTTTCATGTTTTCTACCATTGTTTCACTAACGACTACAGGGGCTCTGTTTTTTCCTCTGATAGCGCCAATGGCAACATCGCATCGCATTAATGCCTTTTGTAGTATTTTTTCTTGAATGGTAGATGTAGAAATTTGTTGTGGTAAGTTGTTTTGCAATCTGCGCAACTTTTGGATTGAGTTGTCAAAAACTCTGACGTTAGCTCCCATTCCCAATGCGGTTTTTGCAGCGTATTCTGCTACTAAACCTGAACCTAAAATAACTACTTCTGTAGGTAGTACGCCTGTAACGTTACCAAAAAGAAGACCTTTTCCATTACTTGTCGTAGTCATTAATTCTGCTGCAATCTGAATAGATGAGATTCCTGCTATTTCGCTAAGTGTGCTGATGGCAGGGTACGCTCCGTATTTGTCATGAATAAAGTCAAACCCAATGGCAGATATTTTCTTCTTCGATAGGGCCTCAAAATATTCTTTACTCAGCGTTTTTAGTTGTACTGTAGACCAAATAACCGTGTATGGAGCCATTAACTTGATTTCTTCAAGTGTAGGAGGAACCACCTTGACAATTGTTTGGCAACTGTATATCTTCTTAGGGTCACTGGTTAGTTCAGCACCAGCTTTACTATATTCTAAGTCACTGTAACTTGCGGCTTCTCCAGCTCCTTTTTCAATTAAAACACGATGTCCGTAAGTGCTTAATGTTTGAACGGCTTCTGGTGTAATGCAGATGCGTTTCTCAGTATTGAAGTTCTCTTTTGGAACACCAATAAACATTTCACTGCGTTTGCGTTCAACCATTAGACATTCTTCTAAAGGTATCAAGTCTTTCTTTGAAAAAGGAGTTGTCATTGCCATATTCTTTACAATGTTTAATTGTTTTTTAATACAAGTTTTCTATTGCCGTCTTCTAATATTTCTATTTCTATTACGGCATGTTCGTCAGGGATTATTGTAGGTGTCTTTTCAGGCCACTCAATAAAACACCAACTATTAGAGTCTAAATATTCGTCCATTCCCATATCATAAGCCTCTTCTTCATCGTTGATTCTGTATAAATCAAAGTGGTAAACTCTTTCACCTGTTGTTTCTGACTTGTATTCGTTTACAATGGAAAAGGTAGGGCTGCTTGTCATATCATTTACTCCAATATACTCACTTAGTTCTTTAATTAAGGTTGTTTTTCCAGCTCCCATAGGGGCGTTGAACAAAACAATTTTGTGTTGCAAGCTGTCAATTACTCTTTTTGCAACTTCTTTAATTTCTGGTAATGAGTATATAATCTCAGTCATTTTTATGATTTAGGTGTTAAAACAATAAATGGTACAATTACTTCTTCTAATGATATACCACCGTGTTGATAGGTGTTTTTAAAATAAGAAGCGTAATAATTGAAATTATTCTGGTACGCTAAGAAGTAATCATTTTTTGCAAAAATATAAGAACTACTGATATTAATGTTTGGTAATTGTATTTTTTTTGGTTCTTTAACGTGGTATACATCTTTACTTTCGAAGGTTAAACTCTTACCTGTTTTGTAACGAAGGTTTAAACTTGTGTTTTTATCTCCGATAACTTTAGATGGGGTTTTACAGTTGATAGTACCGTGGTCTGTAGTGATAATCAATTTGTAACCAAGGTGTTGTGCTTGTTGTATTAGCTCAAATAAAGGTGAGTTTCTAAACCAACTAACTGTAAGTGAGCGGTATGCTTTATCGTTTGAAGCTAACTCTTTAATAACTTCCATTTCTGTTTTAGCATGCGAAATCATATCTACGAAGTTGTAAACTATCGTGATAAGCTTGTTATCTTTAAGTGATTTGAAGCTGTCTACAAGTTTTTTACCTTCTTTTTGGTTGGTAATTTTGAAGTATTCGTTTTTGATATTTAAACGCAAACGCTGTAATTGTGCTTGTAAGAATTCTTTTTCAAATAAGTTTTTTCCTCCTTCATCGGTGTCGTTTTTCCAATATTGAGGAAGTTGTTCAGACATTTCTAAGGGTGTTAATCCAGAGAATATAGCGTTACGTGAATATTGAGTAGCTGTAGGTAGGATAGAGAAGAAGCTATTTTCGGATTCTACTTTGTAGTGATTCGTCAACACAGATTCAAATGCTCTCCATTGGTCAAATCTTAAATTGTCAATTACGACAAACAGAATTTTAGAGTCTTCTTTTTTCAAATCTGGTGCAACCCATTTTCTAAATATTTGGTGAGAAAAGACTGGGCTGTTCTCAGGGTCATTAATCCAAGTTTCGTAATTTTTCTCTACGAACTTACCAAATAGTGAATTTGCTTCTGCTTTTTGAGTATCAAGGATAGAGATTAAACTCTGGTCTTCAATGTTTTCAAGTTTTTGTTCCCAGTACAACAGTTTTCTATAAATAGAAATCCAATCTTCATAATCACGTGCTTGCATTAAATCCATTGAAATATTGCGAAATTCCTTTTGGTAACTCAATGATGATTTCTCAGAAATAAGTCTTGAATCGTCAAGGTTCTTTTTAAGGGAAAGTAAGATTTGATTTGGATTAACTGGTTTGATTAAATAATCTGATATTTTGGCACCAATAGCTTCCTCCATAATGTATTCTTCCTCACTTTTAGTGATCATTATAATTGGAGTATTGTTTTTAATTGCTTTAATCTCATTTAGTGTTTCAAGTCCCGAAAGACCTGGCATATTCTCATCAAGAAAAACGATGTCAAAATCATTTTCTTTAAATAGCTCAATAGCGTCTTGACCGTTTGTACAAGTGCTAACAGCGTAGTTTTTTTTCTCTAAAAAAAGGATATGTGGTTTAAGTAAATCAACTTCATCGTCAACCCAAAGTATATTAATTTTATTCATAGTAATCGATTTGCGATACTTTATAGTTTAAAGGTTAGGATGCCTTTTAAACATAAAGTATATTTGAATTTTTAAATAGTATTGATAAATATAGTGATGTATTTCCTTATTACAATACTTAACGATATTTTTGTTGAAGTATTATAAAAATTTTATAAATGTATTTTTCTTTCATTATTCCCGTATATAATCGTCCGGATGAAATAGATGAGCTCTTGCAGAGCTTGACACAACAGACTTATGATAAGGAATTTGAGGTGGTTGTGGTAGAAGATGGTTCTAAAGTGGACTCACGTGAAATAGTTAAGAAATATGAGGATAAATTAACGATATCGTATTTTTATAAGAGTAATTCTGGGCCTGGAGATTCTCGAAATTATGGAATGGATAGAGCAAAAGGGGAATATTTCATCATTTTAGACTCAGATTGTATTATTCCACAGCAATATTTAGAGACAGTAGAAAGTTATTTAGAGGATGAATATGTAGATTGTTTTGGTGGTCCTGATGCTGCATTGGATAGTTTTAGTGATGTACAAAAAGCTATCAATTTTTCGATGACTTCTGTTTTGACTACTGGGGGAATCCGCGGAGCGAGTGAGCGTATTGGTAAGTTTCAACCGCGAAGTTTTAATATGGGGCTTTCTAAGAAGGCTTTTTTGGCTTCAGGTGGATATGGAAAGGTTCATCCTGGTGAGGATCCTGATTTAACAATACGATTGTGGGAATTAGGTTTTGATACACAATTGTTTTCAAAAGCTTACGTTTATCACAAAAGGAGGATAGATTGGAGTAAATTCTATACTCAAGTGAATAAGTTTGGTAAAGCCCGACCAATATTAAATCAAAGGTATCCGCAATATGCCAAGTTGACATATTGGTTTCCAACTTTGTTTATTGCAGGTTTTATGTTAAGTATTTTACTTTTATTTTATACTCTTTATTTGTTTAATGTATACGTATTATACTTTTTATTGATATTTTTGAGTTGCCTTGTGAAAGAAAAGAGTTTTAAGATAAGTTTTCTTGCTATTATTGCAACTTTTTTACAATTTGTAGGTTATGGTACGGGTTTTGTTAAAGCTAACTATATCTTGCATATCTTAAGAAAAAAAGCAGAAGATGGATTACCAGAAATGTTTTTCAAATAAAATAAAGTAAGATGGCATTAATTGTTGGATTAACAGGAGGTATTGGTAGCGGTAAGACTACTGTAGCAAAGATGTTTGAAGCGGAGGGCGTACCTATTTATATTGCAGACGAAAGGGCAAAAGCAATAATGGATAGGTCAGATATCGTTGAAGCTGTTCAAGCATTGTTTGATGAGGATATCAAAATAGGATCAGTCATTGATCGGAAAAAATTGAGAAATATTGTTTTTAATAATAAAGATTTACTAAACGGTCTTAATAATATTGTGCATCCAGAAGTGAAAAAAGATTTTACGGATTGGTTAGAGGAACATAAAGATTTTTCGTTCGTGATTAAGGAAAGTGCAATACTTTTTGAGCAAGGATTAGATAAAGAATGTGATTATGTTATTTTAATCACTGCTCCTGAAGAGATTCGTATTCAAAGAGTAGTTGCAAGAGATGGTGTTTCTTCGCAAAATGTACAAGCTATTATTGATAATCAAATGAAAGATTCATTAAAAGTTCTTAAAAGCGATTATGTTATCAGTAATATTAATAAAGATTTGGTAGAAAAAGAAGTAAAAATGGTAATTGCAGATATTAATTGTAAAATTTAAAGAAATTAAGTAGTTAATATTGTGTTAATATGCGTTTGAAGTATTTTTTTTAATGTTAATTTTGAAGTAATAATGAGTAAAGTCAGATTTCGGCTTTTAGTAGGAATAATGAGTTTTTCTCTAATAGGAATAATCATTGTTCAGTTGTATTGGATTATCAGTTCTTATAAGAATAATGAAGAGCAGTTTAAATACCACGTACAACAAGTAATAGGAAATGTAGCAAACACACTGCAACAAGATGAAGCTACAGAATTCTACAGAATGTATAATCAGCTTAGAGATAGCATTGGTACACCACCAAAGCAGAATGAGTTGAAACAATACTACATCGTAGAGAGAAACCCAATGACAAATGAGCAAATCGTTTACTCGAATATTTTAGTCTTAGAAGACTATAATATAAAGAGCTCGTTCTTTGATAAAAAAGCAGATAGTCTAAAAGTCAAAAACTTTGTTTCTAAAAGGAAAACAGAGATATATAAAGGAGATGACTTTGATAGGAATAATTTAAAGCAGAATTATCCTGATGAAGTTATTGAAAAGACAGGTAATCTGGATGTTTTAGATCAAGCGCAATTTGATATTTATTTTAAAGACATTGTAGCCTTAAGAAGCATTGATGAACGCATCTCAAAAGCCAAATTGAGAGAATTACTTGAGAAAGAGTTGAAACAGTATGGTGTCAACGCTAAGTTTGAGTTCGGTGTTTACAATAGAGGTTTGTCTACTAAGATTAAATCGGATGAATTTGAGTATGAAGATGATTCTACTTATGGTGTTCCGGTTTTGATGGATAATGAAAATAAGAGCAAATATCAGTTGTATATAACATTCCCTGAAAAGAGTAAGTATTTATTCTCTTCTTTAATTGGAATAACGTTCTTGTCTATATTGTTTACGATTGTGATCATAGCAGCTTATTTGAATGCTATAAACCAATTGATTAAACAGAAACAAATATCTGAGATTAAGACGGACTTTATCAATAATATGACCCATGAGTTTAAAACACCTATTGCTACTATTAATTTAGCTTTAGATGCAATTAAAAACCCAAAGGTTATTAATGATCCGGAGAAAGTCGATAGGTATCTGCAAATGATTCGTGATGAAAATAAGCGTATGCATGCACAAGTAGAAAATGTGTTGCGTATATCTAAACTTGAACGTAGAGAATTTGACGTAGACAAAGAGGCTATGGATGTTCATGAAATTATAGAAGATGCTGTAGAACACGTAAGTTTAATTATTCAAGATAGAGGAGGAGAGATTAATCTTCACTTAGATGCGAGAAGAAGTGATGTTTTAGGAAATGACTTTCACTTTACAAGCGTTATCGTTAATATCTTGGACAATGCAATTAAGTATTCAGCGGAAGTGCCAGTTATAGATGTATATACTGAAAATGTAAAGGATTACATTCTGATTAAGATTAAAGATCATGGTGTAGGAATGAGCAAGCAGGCACAGAAGCGTATATTTGATAAATTCTATCGTGAGCATACAGGAGATTTACATAATGTGAAAGGTCATGGTTTAGGTCTTGCTTATGTTCAACAAATAGTCGAAGTACATAATTCACAGGTATATGTTGAGAGTGAAAAAGGAAAAGGA
>JASLGC010000204.1 GCA_030150335.1 Flavobacterium sp. | reverse complement strand
GATGAGACAAAGTGCCCTACTTGTTTCCAAAACATTGGGTATGCTTACAACAGAACTAAAGCCAGGAGTAACGACTTTAGAATTAGATAAAAAAGCAGAAGAATATATTAGAGACCACGGTGCTGTACCAGGATTCAAAGGCCTTTACGGATGCCCTTCTTCTATTTTAACAAGTGTAAACGAGCAAATCGTTCACGGTTTACCAACAAACAGACCTTTAGAAGATGGTGACATCGTTTCTATTGACTGTGGTACGGTAATGAATGGTTTCTACGGTGACCACGCATATACTTTTGAAGTTGGTGAAGTTGCTGCTGAAACTAAAAAGTTATTACAAATTACAAAAGAATCTCTATATGTAGGTATTCGTGAGTTCCGTATTGGAAATCGCGTAGAAGATGTTGGTAGTGCTATTCAACGTTTTTGTGAAGCTGAAGGATATACTGTTGTTCGCGAATTAGTAGGACATGGTGTTGGACGCAAAATGCACGAAGACCCAGAAATGCCTAACTACGGAAAACCAGGAAGAGGTAAGAAATTTGTAGAAGGAATGGTGGTAGCTATTGAGCCTATGATTAACTTAGGTACAAGAAACATCAAACAATTAAATGATGGATGGACTATCGTTACTCGTGACGGAAAACCATCTGCTCACTTTGAACATGATGTAGCTCTTGTAAATGGAAAACCAGAATTACTTTCTACTTTCAAATACATCTACCAAGCATTGGGTATTGAAAGTAATGAAGAAGATGAATTTAGAGCTAATCCATTAGTTTTATAATTCGTTTTTCCTACATGAAAAAACTTTTCAAAACAATATTGAACACTGTGCCTCGACCGATTTTAATTCGGTTGAGCTACCTTGTTCGCCCTATCATCGCCCTTTACTTAAAGGGGGATACATATACCGACCCTATTGACGGAAAGAGTTTTAAAAGTTTTTTACCCTATGGTTACGCCAAACAGCGAAACAACGTTTTGTCGCCAAGCACCTTGTCTTTGGAGAGACACCGCTTGCTATGGCTTTATTTAAAAAATGAGACAGACTTCTTTAGTACACCTAAAAAAGTACTGCACTTTGCACCTGAACAAGCTTTTTACAAAAGGTTCAGAAAACAAGCCAATTTAGAATATACCACAACTGATTTAGAATCGCCTTTAGCAGATGTAAAAGCAGATATCTGCAACTTGCCTTTTGAAGACAATAGCTTTGATATTATCTTGTGTAATCACGTATTGGAACATATACCAAATGATACAAAAGCAATGCAAGAACTTTACCGCATTCTAAAACCAGGTGGAATGGGTATTTTTCAAATTCCACAAGATTTAAGTCGCGAAGAAACATTCCAAGATGATTCTATCACTGACCCAAAAGAACGCACATTAATTTTTGGACAATATGACCACGTGCGTATTTACGGTAGAGATTACTTCGATAAATTGCGTAAAATCGGGTTTAACGTCAAAGAAGTGGACTATACCAAAACGCTATCAAAACAAGAAATCGATAAATATTGTTTAGCAGATGGAGAGATAATTCCCGTTTGCTTTAAATAAACTATCGTCTTTTATTAGATAGAGTCTTCTAAAAAATAAAATATCAGGCATTTTATTTTTTACTTTACAAGACATATTTTATTGCATTTAGACTTTCTTCTTCTTGCAAAAAATCACAATTTAAAGTTTTCCAAAATTCATTTATCGTCAATATTCTTACAAGAATACACATCTCTTTTTGCAGTTTCATTTTGAGTGTATGTATACTGTATGTATACTCTATGTATAGCCAATGTATAAAACCTATGTAAAAGTACACAAGCAATTTACATAAAATACACATAGACTATACATACTCCGAAATTATGATTAATAAAAAGACTTAATTCTTTATTTCAATTAATTTTCACATTCAATGCAAGGTTTCTTACTTGCAAAAAGACACATACTAAAATCATTGCTAAACGTTACTTTCTATAATTCAACAACTAATACCTTCCCTCCAAGAATATCCATATATTCCCCTTCGCTATCCACATTGATTTTCTTATCTTCGTAAACACTTAAATATTACTATTACACGCATTTATGATTAATACAGTTATTTTCGATATGGATGGAGTCTTAATTGACTCAGAACATTTTTGGCAACAAGCAGAAAAAGAAGTGTTTACTTCTGTGGGGGCTATTTGGGATGATAAAATTGCACAACAAACAACTGGGCAAACAACCAGAGCCGTAACTGAATTGTGGTATAAAATGTTTCCTTGGGAAGGCAAGTCGATTGAAGAAGTAGAACAGGCTGTGATTGACCGCGTAGATGCATTAATCCGTGAAAAAGGACAAATCAAAGAGGGGGTAATTGACACATTGACTTATTTGTCTGAAAATAATTTCAAAATCGGATTAGCGACTAATTCTCCTGATTCATTAATCCACACTGTATTAGACAGATTAGAGATTAAAAAATATTTCCAGACTATTGTGTCTGCACTTCATGTAAAAGAAGGAAAACCAGCTCCAGATGTGTATTTAACAGCAGCAAAAAACTTAGGGAGTAATCCTGAAAATTGCTTGGTAATGGAAGATTCATTTACAGGGACAACAGCAGGTAAGAGAGCAGGAATGACTGTAGTTTCTATTCCTGATGCAAAAGAATTTGACGACGCAAAATTTGATATTGCCGACTTCAAATTAAAAAGCATGAAATCGTTTCAAGAAAAAATCGTACCTTTTTTCTCTAAATAATTTTTCAACCCAAAAACTGAATTCTATAGCAATGCAGAAAAACTTTTTCTTTACTTGCTTTGCTATTTTACTTTGTTTCATAGCACAAGCGCAGGTTCCACAAAACATTACGGCTGATTATATCAAGTCCGCTGCTTTTATGGCAAACAATAGAGCTGTTAATCCCTTTTTTCAATTAGGAGATTCATTTACTATTGCGTTTGATGACTTGTATGGTGATGAAAGCAATTATTACTACAGAGTGAAGGCGTATGATTACGACTGGAAACCTTCTAAACTAAAGCAGATTGACTATATAGATGGGATGGATAACCAGAGAATTCGCGACTATGAAAATTCTTACAATACACTCCAGCCTTATACGCACTATAGACTTACATTCCCAAATTCTATGTATAGAATAACTAAAAGTGGGAACTATGTTTTAGAAATTTACAATAATGACGATGAAGTAGTCATCAGACGAAAATTTGTTTTGTATGAGAGTGCTGTTTCTGTTCCTATTCAAGTTAAAAGAACCAGAAACTTGGATTTCTACGATACAAAGCAAAACTTAGACTTCACGATTCAGCTTGGTGAAGTGTTATACAATAATCCTGTCAATAATATGAAAGTTGCTATTTTCCAGAATGGAAGATGGGATTCTTTCCTAAATAATATTAAACCCCAATATACAATTGGCACAGATTTGGTGTATAAATACGATGAACAAACACAGTTTTGGGCTGGTAATCAGTATTTAAACTTTGATAATAGCGATATTAGACAAGTGAATAATATGATTGGTTCTACTTACGTTAATAATGGTATATACAATACTTTTTTATACCCTAATGAAAGTAGAGCTATCAAAGGTTATACGTTTTTCCCTGATATAAATGGAAGTTTTTATCCGCGAAATATCAATGGGCGAAATCCAAATAGCGAAGCGGAATATAGCTGGGTTTATTTTTCGTTTAAACCAAGTAATGATGCTCAAAGTGGATTAGACTATTATGTAACGGGAATGTTCAATGATTATGAACTGAACCTCAACAACAAGTTGAAATACAACGAAGAAAAAGATTTATATGAACAAGCAATCCTCGTAAAACAAGGATTTACAAACTTCTGCTATACGGCAGTAAATAAGAATAGAGTTGCCCCGGAACTCGCTCCAGATGGTAATTATGCTTTGACAACCAACAAGTATCAAGTTATCGTTTATTATCGAAACAACATCGATTTATACGATAGAGCGATTGGGATTGGCGAAGCAAGTGCAGAGAATATCATTTATTAAAAAAGAAACAACTTATGCTATCACCTATGATTTCACAAACAACCAAGGGTATCAAAATTTCTGTTCAACAGGAATATGAAGGCAGTTTTTTTAAGGCAAACGATACTTGTTATGTTTTTAATTATAAAATAACGATTGAAAACACTACAAACGATGTTATACAAATATTGTCGAGACATTGGGAAATATTAGATTCCCTGAAAAACACCGAAATAGTAGAAGGCCAAGGAATAATTGGAAAAACGCCAATTATAGAACCTGGGGCTAAACACACCTATAAAAGTGGATGCATTTTAAAATCTTCATTAGGCTCAATGCAAGGTTATTATAATGTATTAAACCATACACATGAACGCCTATTTAAAGTTACAATTCCAAACTTTAAATTATCTGCAGATTTCGTGTTAAACTAAGCGTAACATAGCTTTTTCTGAGGGAACCGTGAAAATGGTTTAATTTATTTTAATTATATTTGTAATTATTCAATTAATTAAACTACTTAAATACGAAACATAATATGTCAAACGGATTCTACAAAGTTCCTACTGCGATTAATGAGCCAGTTAAGTCTTACGCACCAGGATCAAAAGAAAGAGAATTAACTTTGAATTCATTCAAAGAACAGTACAACACTCAAGTTGATATTCCATTATATATCGGTGGAGAAGAAATCAGAACAGGTGATACTAAAGATTTGTTTCCTCCATTCGATCACAAACATAAATTAGGTGTTTACCACCAAGCAGACAAAGCTTTAGTTGAAAAAGCTGTTTCTACTGCTTTAGAAGCTAAAAAGAAATGGGCTAACATGCCTTGGGAGCACAGAGCTTCTATTTTCTTAAAAGCTGCTGAATTATTAGCTGGTCCTTACCGTGCTAAAATCAACGCTGCTACTATGATTGCTCAAGCAAAAACTTTACACCAAGCTGAGATTGATTCAGCATGTGAGTTTATTGACTTCTTGAGATTCAACGTACAATATATGACTCAAATTTATGCTGAACAACCTGCTTCAAGCGAGGGAATTTGGAATAGATTAGAGCACAGACCATTAGAAGGTTTCGTTTACGCAATTACTCCATTTAACTTTACTGCAATTTCAGGAAACTTGCCTGCTTCTGTAGCTTTAATGGGTAACGTAGTAGTTTGGAAACCATCTGCAACTCAAATCTACTCTGCAAGAGTAATTGTTGAAGTATTTAAATTAGCTGGATTGCCTGACGGTGTTATCAACGTTGTTTATGGAAACTCTGCAATGATTACTGATACTTTATTAGCAAGCCCAGATTTCGCTGGTATCCACTTTACTGGATCAACTGGTGTTTTCAACAGCATGTGGACTAAAATTGGTCAAAACATCAATAACTACAAAACTTACCCAAGAATTGTAGGTGAAACAGGTGGAAAAGACTTCGTTATTGCTCACCCTTCTGCTTGTGCAAAAGAGGTTGCTGTAGCTTTAACAAGAGGTGCTTTTGAATACCAAGGACAAAAATGTTCTGCTGCTTCAAGAGCTTATATTCCTGCTTCAATGTGGCCAAAAGTAAAAGAATTTATGGGTGCTGACTTAGCAACAATCAAAATGGGAACTCCTGAGGATCCATCAAACTTTGTTTCTTCTGTTATCTCTGAAAGTTCTTTTGATAAATTAGCTAAATACATCGACCAAGCGCAAGCTGATAGCGATGCTGAAGTAGTATTCGGTGGTAAATATGACAAATCTGTAGGGTACTTCATTGAGCCAACAGTTATTTTGACTACTAACCCTCAGTACGAAACTATCAAAACTGAATTATTCGGACCTGTTTTAACTATCTACGTTTACGAAGATGCTAAATGGTCTGAAACATTAAAATTAGTTGACGAAACATCTGCTTATGCATTAACAGGTGCTATCTTCTCTAAATGTCGTTACGCTGCAATTGAAGCTACTGATGCTTTAGTAAACGCTGCTGGTAACTTCTATATTAATGACAAACCAACTGGTGCTGTTGTAGGTCAACAACCATTTGGTGGTGCAAGAGCTTCTGGTACTAACGATAAAGCAGGTTCTGTATTGAACTTACTACGTTGGGTTTCTCCAAGAACAATCAAGGAAACTTTTGTTCCAGCTACTGATTATAAATATCCGTTTTTAGGATAATCTAAAATATTTAAAAACGGTTACTCTCAAAAGGACGTAACCGTTTTTTTATTCAATTCAGTGCTTTTTATTAGGATCGTTTTTAAGTAAAAACACTACTTATTATTACCCTCACTTATAAAACGTCTAAGTAAAAAATACACTACTATATTTTGCTTTATCATTTTTTCGATTTAGAGAAAAATGATCCTTATTACCTTCAAAGTACTGGGTTATCATTATTAATTATAAATAGTATAACTCATGTTAAAAAAATTAATTGACAACAAACAATTAGTTATTAATCCTCCTGTATTCATTACTTCAATTTTACTGATTATCGCTTTAATTGCAGTATGTGTCTTATTCCCTACAAAAGTAGGACCTTGGTTTGCAGTAGCTCAAAATGCAGTAACTACCAATTTTGGGTGGTTCTTTGTTCTAACTGTAAACGTTATTTTAATCTTTGCAATTTACCTTGCTTTTAGTAAATTCGGTAAGATTCGCTTAGGTGGCGAAGAAGCAGAACCGGAATTTAGTAAAGGTTCGTGGTTTGCCATGCTATTCAGT
Source organism: Flavobacterium sp. (assembly GCA_030150335.1). Lineage (GTDB taxonomy): Bacteria > Bacteroidota > Bacteroidia > Flavobacteriales > Flavobacteriaceae > Flavobacterium. Next base: position 6,088 of record JASLGC010000204.1, on the reverse strand, counting down.
ACCGGAATGGGGATTGGTATTATGTTCTTTAGTATTGCAGAACCCGTTTCTCACTTTGGAACTCCTCCTCGCCCTGTGGACAATGAAATTGAAGCAGCTGTACAAGCTATGGAATTTACAAGTTTACACTGGGGACTTCACGCTTGGGCCATTTATGCAATGGTAGGTTTAGCCCTTGCTTTCTTTGGTTTCAATAGAAAACTACCCATGACTTTCCGTTCGTTATTTTACCCTTTCTGGGGAGAAAAAATACACGGTTGGTGGGGACACATTATTGATATCTTATCAACATTAGCCACTGTATTTGGTTTATCTACTTCTTTAGGTTTAGGAGTTACCCAAATTACTGCTGGACTTAACTACTTATATGGGTGGGAAATCTCTCCATTAATGCAAGCAGGAATTATCCTTGTGGTAATCTCAATTGCAACGGTATCCGTATTCTCTGGATTAGATAAAGGTGTCAAAATACTAAGTACCGCTAACATGTATATTGCTTCAGTATTCATGTTAATGATATTTTTCTTAGGGCCAACCTTGTTTATTCTAAAAGGATATGTACAAAATACTGGTTCTTATTTAGCTAATTTCATTGATATCAGTACGTGGAATGAAACGTATTTAGGCAATGGTTGGCAGAATGTCTGGACTATTTTCTACTGGGCTTGGTGGATCGCATGGTCTCCATTCGTAGGTAGTTTTATTGCTCGTATTTCTAAAGGTAGAACGGTAAAAGAATTCATCTTAGGTGTATTAATTGTACCTGGACTAATCACTTTACTTTGGATGAATGTATTTGGAGGAAGTGCATTGCACATGATTCTATCTGGTGACTTAACTATGGTAGCAGCAGTAAAAGATGATATCTCTACAGCGTTATTCGTTTTCTTAGAGAACTTCCCATTGGCTAAGTTCTTATCAATTATAGCTATCGTTCTTATCTTCTCGTTCTTTATTACTTCATCGGATTCAGGTTCGCTTGTAGTTGACAATATTACTTCAGGTAGTTTTGGAGAATCACCAGTATGGCAAAGAGTTTTCTGGTCATTTACGCAAGGGTTCATCGCAATTGTACTACTATGGGGTGGTGGATTAGATGCCTTGCAAACAGCTGTAATTATTACTGGTTTACCTTTTGCGGTAATACTCTTAGTAATGTGTTATAGCTTGCAAAAAGGACTACAAGAAGAATTGAATAAACAAAATAAGAAATTGAAGTCAAGACAAGAGAAAAGTTATAAAGACATTATCTCTGACTTAATTGACGAACAACAAAAATAGTACAAGATGACAACTAATAAACCTTTAAATATAATCGTAGGTATTGACTTATCCGAAATGGACCATTACCTAATTCAATATATGCAGGTGTTAGACCATATTTTAAATTTTGAAAAGGTTACTTTTCTACACAATTTAAAACTTGGTGAACTACCTAAAGAATTATTACTTCCTGAACGAATTGAATTAATTCAATCAAAAATAGTTCAACGTGTTACTAAACAAATTGAAGAATCTGGAGCTACGTATGCTTTTGAAGTTCTTGTGAAATTAGAGAGTTATTCTGAAATCGCTTTCATCAACATTTCTAAGAAACAACCATTTGACATGCTTGTATTGGGTAACAAACAAGAGCTTGAAGGAAATGGAGGATTGGCTCAAAAGTTAATTCGCATTTTACCTTCTGCTACTCTACTTGTGCCTGAAACATATCACGTACCAATTACAAACATTATCGATGCGATTGACTTCTCTAAATATACAACGCCTATTATGACGTGGGCAGATCGCTTTAAAAACAATTCTAAAGGACAGAAGATTCAGCACTCGGCAATTCACATTTCTAAATTGTACTGGGGATTCTACTCGAGTATGACGAATAAAGAAATTGAGAAAATATCGAGAGAAGATATTACTGAGAAAAAACAAAAGTGGGATAAAAAGTACGCTAATTACTCAGATATCGAGATAGTACCTGCTGAAGACAAGAGTATTTCTACTGCATTACTACAATATGCAAGAAGACAGAAAGCTGACTTAATGATCTTAGGTGTTAAGGGATCTACAGGTATAAAAGAAATCTTTATGGGAAGTGTGGCAAACCACCTCTTCCACAAGGCAACAAGTACTTGTTTGCTTTTTGTAAAAGAATCTAAATAATCAAAAAAGGGCTGCTCAATGAGCAGCCCTTTTATATTAGTAATAGGACATTTACATCCTACTATGGTATTTGAATCTAAACTATCGCTTATTTTACGTGTAAAATAAAATAGTTTTTCTTTCCTTTTTGTAATAATACGAATTGATTATTAATCAAATCATTTGTGTTGATTACGTAATCTTCACCTACTTTCTCTCTATTTACAGAGATAGAGTTAGCTTGTAAAGAACGACGTGCTTCACCATTTGAAGGTAAGAAGTTAGATTTTCCAGCTAATGCATCAACAATTGTTAATCCAGCTTCGATATCTGCTCTTTCTACTTCTGCTTGTGGTACACCGTCAAACACTTCTAAGAAAGTTTGTGCATCTAATTGTTTTAAATCATCAGACGTTGAATTACCAAATAAGATATTAGACGCTTTAATAGCGTTTTCTAAGTTCTCAGCACCGTGAACCATTGTAGTTACTTCCGCAGCTAAACGCTTCTGTAAAACGCGTAAATGAGGTGCTTCTGCATGCTCTTTAGTCAATGCTTCAATTTCTTCACGAGAAATGAAAGTAAAGATTTTGATATACTTTTCAGCATCAGCATCAGATACGTTTACCCAGTATTGGTAGAATTTGTAAGGAGAAGTATATTTAGCAGATAACCAAATATTACCACCCTCTGTTTTACCAAACTTAGTACCATCTGCTTTTGTAATCAACGGACAAGTTAAAGCATACGCTTTCTCACTGATTGTTCTACGGATTAACTCAGTACCTGTTGTGATGTTCCCCCATTGGTCAGAACCTCCCATTTGTAAAGTAATCTTCTCGTTTTGGAATAAGTGTAAAAAGTCATACCCTTGTAATAATTGGTAACAGAACTCTGTGAAAGACATACCATCTTGGAACTCTCCATTAAGACGTTTCTTTACAGAATCTTTCGCCATCATATAGTTAACAGTGATGTGTTTACCAATTGTTCTAATAAACTCTAAGAAAGAGAAGTCTTTCATCCAATCGTAGTTGTTTACTAAAACAGCTGCATTTTCAGCACCAGAGTTAAAATCTAAGAAGCGGCTAAGCTGATCTTTGATTGCATTTTGATTATGACGAAGCGTTTCTTCATCTAATAAATTTCTTTCATTAGATTTTCCAGAAGGGTCACCAACCATACCTGTAGCACCACCTACTAAAGCATAAGGCTTGTGCCCTGCTAATTGAAAGTGCTTCAAAAGCATAACACTCACTAAATGTCCAATATGCAATGAATCCGCTGTTGGGTCAATTCCCACATACGCCACACGCATCTGCTCCATCAAATGTTCTTCAGTGCCTGGCATAACGTCGTGGAGCATTCCTCTCCAAGTCACTTCTTCAATAAAATTTTTCATTTAATTATATTTTTCACAAAGATAGCTCAAAACCCTACGGTATGGAACAATTTTCCTCAAACCTTGCACTTTTATTCGTTTTTTATTTTTATTCATTAGATATTGATAATACGGGCGTTCCTTTTTAAGTTTCTCATAGAATTTTTCATATTGTAAAACATATCACTTATTTTTGTCTAAGGATATGATACTAATAACAGGAGCAACAGGTTTAGTCGGCACACATTTATTGCTACATCTTCTTCAGACAGAAGATGCGGTTCGTGCTATTTATAGAAATGAGGATAGTATTAAGAAAACTAAATCTTTCTTTACCCTTAAAAATGCAGATCATTTGTTCTTGAAAATAGAATGGGTGAAAGCTGACATTACAGATATTCCTGCTTTAGAGGAAGCTTTTCAAAATGTTGATTATGTCTATCATTGTGCTGCCCTTGTTTCTTTTGACCCAAGAGATGAAAAGAAATTGCGCAAAACGAATATAGAAGGAACTGCTAACCTTGTTAATCTATCTATTGATTTTAATGTTAAGAAATTCTGCTTCGTTAGTTCTATTGCTGCTTTAGGAGAAACTCTTAATGCTGATAATGTAGTTACTGAAAAAACAGATTGGAATCCTGAACTTTACCACAGTGATTATGCCATTACTAAGTTTGGTGCTGAAATGGAAGTTTGGCGTGGAACACAAGAGGGATTGAATGTAGTAATTGTAAATCCTGGTATTATTTTCGGTGTTGGCTTCAACAATGAAGGAAGTAATGAATTCTTCCACAAAGTATCTAAGGATTTCCCGTTCTATACAAAGGGAATGGCTGCAATAGTAAGTGCTACTGATGTAGCAAAAGCAATGCATGCTCTTATGCAAAGTGATGTAGTAAATGAGCGTTTTACATTAGTTTCTGACAATCTAAGTTATCAAGAACTAATTAATCAAATTGCAGATTTAATGCGCAAAAAAAGACCTACGATTAATGCTACAGTTACGCATTGTAATTTAGCTTGGAGGTTAGATTATTTTGTTTCTTTGGTTACCAGAAAAAAAAGAAGCTTTACACGATCAATCGCGCAAGCTTCTCATTCTAAATATATTTATGATAACTCAAAAGTGACTCAAGCTATTTCATTTCAGTTTGAACCTATTCAAGCTTATTTACCTTCTGTAGCTTCATATCATCTGCAGAAAGTTCAAGAGCATTCTTCTCATTAGATTGAGATTCGTTTTTCTCTTTTAGCTTTTCTTCTAATTGCTTTCTGACTTCATCTTTTTCTTTATCTTGTTGTTCTTGTTCTTGAACAATTAAAGAATCAGTAACTATTTTTAGAGCTTCCAGTTTTTTACTAATATTCTCTTGCATGTTGTGATACACTCCCTCTTTTAGTTCAATATAATATTTGTTGTTATTAACAAAAGTTAAACTGTCAATATCATATTTCTTTAAAACAGAGTTTATATCTATTTGAGGTAAACTATCTTCTCTTGCGTAAGCACTTACACTCTCAATAGAGTACAACAAAGACATATCAAATAGAATATTCTCCATTTTCTGTTCTTCAATAAAAGGTGTTGGCTTTTTTAATTCATTACTACATGAACCCAAAGCCAATGCAGCTAATACTACTAAAAACTTATTCATCTGATTCTTTTCTTTTTTATCTAACAAACAATAATCGTTGTCCTTTGTGTTCTTCTTTTACTTTTCCATCTTCATAAGCTAAAAAGCCGTTTACGAATGTATGTGTAATTTTAGAACTGAATTGCTCTCCTTCAAATGGAGACCATCCACATTTATATAAAATATTGTCTTTATTTACTTCCCAAGATTGTTCTACATCAACAATGGCAATATCTGCGTGATATCCTTCTTTGATAAATCCTCTCTTTTCTACTTGGAATAAAATTGCAGGGTTATGTGCAGTTTTCTCAACAATTGTTTCAATTGACAATCTGCCTTGTTTATGAGCTTCAAACAAAGAAACTAAAGCGTGCTGAACCAATGGTCCTCCAGATGGTGCTGAAGTGTAAGCTTTACTTTTTTCTTCCAGTGTATGAGGTGCGTGATCAGTAGCGATTACATCAATACGTCCATCATTTAGAGCTTTCCACAAACCTTCTTTATCTTGCTCTGTTTTTACTGCTGGGTTCCATTTGATAAAGTTTCCTTTGGTATCATAATCCTTATCAGTAAACCAAAGGTGATGTACACAAACTTCTGCTGTAATCTTCTTGTCTTTTAATGGAATATCATTTCTAAACAATTCAGTTTCTTTTGCAGTTGAAACGTGAAATACGTGAAGTCTTGCACCTGTTTTCTTAGCTAATTCAATTGCCTTAGATGAAGAAATATAACAAGCATCTTCACTTCTGATAATTGGGTGGTATTTTACAGGAATATCATCTCCGTATTGTTCCTTATAATGTGCTAAGTTTTTCTGAATAGTACTTTCATCTTCTGCGTGAACAGCGATAAGCATTGATGTACTTGAAAAGATTTTCTCCAAAACATCTTGATTATCTACCAACATATTTCCTGTAGAAGACCCCAAGAA
>JASLGC010000224.1 GCA_030150335.1 Flavobacterium sp. | reverse complement strand
AACTCTTTGTTTCATAGTGTTTATTATTGGTTATTATGTTTTTGTACTACAAAGGTGTTCCTTTTATCTTGTTGAAAACATGATAAATAACAGAAAATGAATAAAAAGATTATTGTAATTTGCATCTTTTGATATTTATTTCATATCAATGAATTACTCATTTGTCATCGTTTGTCAGTAAAAGCATTACATTGTAGTAATGCTTTTTTTTATTGTAATTATACTTACATATTTAGTGGTTTTGTCCATTCACAATTAGTATCTAATCCATCACATCGTTTTAAATATTCTTTATAAATACGAATTGTGGTAAAATGCCTTTTTTTTAGCTATAATTTGATCTATTGGTAATAACTGTATATAAATAACATGTAAAATTGGAATTATAGTGTCATTATTTGCATAGAGTTGTATCTCGGTTACTTTTTATGCACAGCATATCAATAGGTTAATTAATAACACTATAATTAACAATGAAATCTTTAAAAGAACCTTTTCAAATAAAGTTATTAAGCTTCTATTTATCAATAGATTATTTGTTGTGTATTTAAAAGTCGAGATGTATTGAATAGAAAACGTATATATAAATTCTAAATAAAGTTAGTGGAGAGTACTTAACAGATTTGAAGATTATGTTTATTTAAGTAAACACTACTAACTTGAGGAACTAAACGATGTGCTATTTTATGATATACTTCCAAATGACTTGTACTGAAAATAGAAAGAGAAGTAAAATAAAAGGTGATGTTTTTAAAGAGATTCTCAAAAAGTGTTTTTTTTAGAAAGCTAAATTTTGTTAACATCTTGTTTTTTATAGTGAAAGGTTTGGTTTTTAAACTATAAGAGAAGTAACTTTGCAGACGTAATGCCAGGGTTTACAAGGATTAAATAGTGATAACCTCTTGTGTATTCAAGTAAAAGTTGTAACTTAGAATATGTAATTTTATTTATTTTAAGTTCTAATTGTGGAATATAGAGTATTTATATTGCGAATTATTACTGTCACAAACTGTCAAAAAAGTGTAGTTTTGCGAATTATTGTAAAAATTGCAGCTTTTATAAGGTGGGGAAACAAATAAGTTTGAGATAATAACATGAAGAGATTAATTGAAAAGATATATAAAAGTTTGTTGAATTATTTTTATTACAACAAATACACCAATGATTTACAAAAGTCTAAAAGTAAAGCTTATGAGCTTACAAGAATAATTTGCTTTTTAGGCGTAACTATTCCTGTGTGTTTACTATTAGTATTTGGATATGATAGTTATAGGGAATATGCAGAAAACAAGGGGATGACAGCTAAATTAGTGCAATATGCAATAGTACTTGCCATGTTCTTTGTGGCAAGTCGTTTTTTCAAAAATAAAATGGAGGTTGACTTTGACAACATCGCTGTTGGAGGGTGTGATGAAACCCGCTCAAATGTCAAGTGCTTAGCTATTGGTGCTATTGGATTCTTAACGTTAAATGTATCATTGGTTTTAGCATTGGAATACTTGATAAATTAGTTATTCGAGTTAGAGTTTTATAAAATAAAGATATAAAAGAAAATAGAAAACTCCACAGGGATCTCATATAGGTTTACTTGTGGAGTTTTTATGTTTATATTAGTTAAATACTTCTTCTAAGATTGTAACATCTTCGTTTGTGATATAATTAGTGTAAATTCCAGTAGTTTGACCTTCTCTAATTCCTTTTTTGGAATAAAATATATAATAATAAACTAATGGCTGCTCTAATTGTAGGGAATCGCACTCACAAGCAATCTCCCCTTGATTACCTTTGAATCTGTGGAGTTAAATGCAAATATTGTGTTTATGAGAAGAAAAAAAATAATTGTTAAGTGTAAAATAGGTAGATTAGTGGTAATTGTGTGGTAAAATGGAATTATATTTACACGTAATTACTTGTATATTAATTAATTGAATAATATTTAAAAAACCAAAAAAAAGGGGGTGAAAAATATAAGCGTTTCAAAAAAGTCATATATTTGTCTCGAATTAATAATTAACTTTTATAATTTAGTAAGATGAAAAAAATCGCATTAAGCATTGCTTTAGTAGCAATGATGGGAGTATCTTTTGTATCATGTAAAGAAACTGCAAAAGAACCAGCTCAAGAAGAAACTACAACTGAAGCTACTGCTACTGAAGAAGCACCAGTAACTGAAGAAGTAAATACTGAAGCTACAACTGAAGAAGCTCCTGCAACTGAAGAAGCACCAGCAACTGAAGAAGTAAAAACAGAAGAAGCTGCTAAATAATTAGCACTGCTGTTTTAAAATATAGAAACCTCGTTTTAGACGGGGTTTTTTTATGCTTAATAGTTAGTGTATGTGCGTTATGGATGAGAGTTTATTAACTCCTGCTAACAATAAATAAGAGGAGGTACGTAAACGAATGAGGCAAAATACGCGATTATTGTTTTGTTATATACTATACAAGTGGATAATATAATAGGATGATAATGGTGGTGCCATCTAATGTAGGTATAATTGAAAATACTGTGTTAAATAAAGAAGGATTATTAAATTAACGGATAGTAAATCTGCATTCGTATGTTCTCATAATAGAATTTAATTTATTGCCTTTCACGATATTTCTTTGCTTATTGTAGAGCTATTCTCATAGGGCTCTTACATAATCACATAACTCTATTTCAATTTAATAAGAATTCTAATTTTACATTCGTTATCCCTATTTTTGCAGAAAAAATAACAAATGTCTTTTCTATCGTTTCAAACGAAACATCCTTTTATACATTATACAATTGCCTTTTCATTGATTATCTCTATGGTTTTAGTAGCATTCCTGTTACAAGACACGGAGATTATATTGCCAGAAATAGCAGCAATGACTATTGCTCTATGGGTATATCGTGAAAAAGAATGGATGCGTCATCCAGAGAAAATCTTCATCATGCCCTCAGTAACGGCTGTGTTGGGGTTTGCAGTAAATATGTTGACGATCCCCTATATTGCAAAGTTAGGTGTGATACTATTATTGATGGTCATCTTTATGCGCCTTGTTAAATATAGTTTTCCTCCTGCATTGGCTACTGGGTTTCTTGCTATAGTAACGAACGCCCATGAACTGTCATTTCTTTATGCCATTTTCTTTTTGACGTTTGTATTGATGGTGGGAGTATATCTTTTTAAGTTAAATAAAGGAGTGGAAAGGGAGGCTGCTTTTAACACTCGTAAGCTATTGGCGTATTTCTCGATAACCAGTATTTGGTTAGTACTTAGTTTTGCTTTGGGATTAGAACAAATGGCGTTGATTCCACCAATTACAGTAGTTATGTTTGAGTCGTTAAACATGAAAAAGTATTCGTTAAAGATAGCAACGAAACAAACTGCGGTCTTGACATTGTCAATTAGTATAGCTGTTTTGTTGACGCTGTATATATCGAATTGGATTGTATTGGCCTTGCTATTTGTGGTTTTGATGAATATCTTATTGCGAGTTTTTCAAATGAAAATACCTGCAGTATATGCGTTTCCATTGTTGATTTATGTGTTTCCCGCAGAACGCGTGTTACAGCTACCACTTGCCGCACTTTTAGTGTCTATCTTTTCATTTGGAATGGTATTGATGTACAGAAAAGTATTAGTTAATAAATTATAGCGTATCTATAGATTCGTACAGTACCACTGAATAACCCCAATAGAAAGAATTACGATTCATTCTATTGGGGTTGTTTTTTTATTATGGTTGATTATTCTATGCTTAATAGCTTATTTTACTTATTAAAATACGGATGTTAACTCTGTGAGGTTATGGAGTATTTAATACTAATTCTGGTAACGACGTACCACACTT
>JASLGC010000147.1 GCA_030150335.1 Flavobacterium sp. | reverse complement strand
CAACTACCGCAACTTTAAAGCCTAATTGAGATGCTCTGATCGCAGTCACGTAACCTCCAGGGCCACTTCCTAAAACAATAATATCGAATTTCATATGTATATATTTCTATATTTTATGCTACGAAAATAATCATTTATTTCCTTACTTGAAACTTTCAGATTGAAAAGTTGACCAGCTGTACTTTAATGAATTGTGAATAGGCTTTAAGGTTTCTATCTTAAGGTTTTTAGAATTGTTAGTAAATAGTCTTTTTTATTATTAATCCAATAAAAAAGTTAGTACTAAATGTGCAGGTTTTATAGTGAGCATACTAAATCAAGAGTAGTAAAAAAGGTAGTTCGTTATAGAACTATAACAATAAAAAAAATCTATAAATATCCATGCTGTAAGAATAGAGCAAAAAAAAGAGGAAAAACATTGTTTTCCCTCAATTGATATTTTAAGCTCCTTGTGCAATTTTAAACTGCGAATCATATAGGTTTTTATAATACCCATTTTCTAATTCAAGGAGTTCTTTATGTGTTCCTTTTTCTACTATCTGCCCTTTGTCCATTACAATGATTTGGTCTGCGTTGACAATCGTTGCCAAACGGTGTGCGATAATAATTGATGTACGTCCTTTCGTTAAATGGTCCGTAGCATTTTGAAGTAATTCCTCTGAGTGAGTATCAATAGAAGAAGTAGCCTCATCCAAGATTAGAATACTCGGGTTACTCACATACGCACGTAAGAAAGCAATTAGCTGTCTTTGTCCTGACGATAACATAATCCCTCTTTCTTTTACATTGTAATCATAACCACCAGGTAGGCTTTCAATGAAATGATGAATACCAATTGTCTTAGCGGCTTTAATTACATCTGCTCTGCTGATGTTTGGATTGTGGAGCGTAATATTGTTGAAAATACTATCGCTAAACAAGAATACATCTTGTAGAACTACGGCAATTTGCTTTCTTAGCGAATCCAATTTAAACTCGTTGATATCTGTACCATCAATCTTAATAGAACCACTATCAATGTCGTAAAAACGATTCAATAGATTGATAATTGTCGATTTTCCAGCTCCTGACGAACCTACAATTGCAATAGTTTTACCAGGTTCAATTTCAAGGTTAATCCCTTTCAATATTTGAATTTCTGGAATGTAGCTAAAGCGAACATCCTTCATTTCGATATGACCTTTAAATTGCGGGGCAACGATAGTTCCTTTGTCCTCAATAACTTCATCCAATTCAAGTTCTTCAAAAACGCGTTCTGCCGCGATAATTCCCATTTGCATAACATTGAATTTATCAGCAATCTGACGCAATGGGTTGAAAAGCATGGTAATCAACATTGTATAAGCAAACAAATCCCCAAAAGTAGTCAGGTTATCACCATTCACGATAGACATCCCTCCGTACCAAATCACAAAACCTAATGTCAAAGACGACACAATATCTGCAATAGGGAAGAAGATAGAGTTATACATAATGTTCTTTAGCCAAGCTTGGTTGTGCTTTTGGTTTATCTCTTTGAACTTCTCGTATTCAATTTTTTCTCTTGTAAACAATTGAACGATTTTCATCCCTGTTAATCGCTCTTGTACAAAGGTATTTAAGTTAGAAATCTGTGTACGTACTTCTTGAAAAGCAGTTTTCATTTTCAATTGGAAAATACGAGTAGCGTAAAGTAAGATAGGCATTGCTACCAATACGATACAGCTCAATTTCCAGTTCATATAGAACATGATGCACAGTACAACAAACATTTTTAGCAAGTCGCTGACAATCATGAAAAGTCCTTGGCTAAAAATACTTGCAATAGATTCAATATCAGAAACCGAACGCGTTACTAATTTTCCAACAGGTTCGTTGTCAAAATAGCGCATTCTAAAACTGATGATTTTATCAAATAGTTTCTCTCTAATATCCTTCACGATATCTTGTCCTAACCAATTTGCCCAATAGGTAAAGAAGAATTGAGAAGAAACTTCGAATAATAATACAAGTCCCATTAAACCTACATAAAGTAGAAGTCCTGTTTTGTCTTGTTTCTGTACATACTCATCCACTGTTAGCTTTAGCATATACGGACGTATAGCAGCAAACACAGATAAGGCTATAGCAAATACCACCACCCAATTAAATCGCTTTTTATAAGGCTTAGCGAAGTTTAATATTTTCTGTAGTGATATAGATTTGATTCGTTTCATAAATAAGGATAACTTACTTTAGTTAAAAATAGTCCCTTTCCAGGAACTGAAAATCCCGCATTTCCTCTGTTTTTACTTTCGATGATTTTTCTGAAATCGTCTAAAGTGATTTTTTCTAAACCAACATTGATTAAAGTACCCACTATAGCACGTACCATATTGCGAAGAAAGCGGTTTGCTGAAACAGTAAAGACTAATTTATTGTTGTCTTTTACTTCCCATTCAGCTTTGTAAATTGTACAATTGAATGTAAAAACATCTGTATGTGTTTTTGAAAAACACTCAAAGTCTTCATATTCAAATAAGATTTTAGCAGCTTCATTCATCAAAGGAATATTTAATGGTCTGAAGTGGTAAAAACTCAGGTCATTGCAAAAAGCATCTTTGAATAAATGCATGTGATATTCATACGTACGAGCAGTTGCATCAAAGCGAGCGTGTGCATCGTCAGCTACCGTATGTATATCAAATACTACAATATCTTCAGGTAAAAAAGAATTCATTTTTTGAATCAACTTTATTTTGTCAAAAGTTTCATCATAATCAAAGTGTGCATACATCTGTTTAGCATGAACACCCGCGTCAGTTCTTCCTGCTCCTACAAGCTCAATAGGTTTGCGAAGTAGGGTAGAAATAGCGTGAGTAAGCGTTTCTTGTACCGTTTTAGTATTCGGTTGTAGTTGCCAACCGTGATAATGAGTTCCGTTATAAGCGAATTCTAAAAAGTATCTCAAAGTGAATCTGTTTTTTACAAAGAGCAAATATACTTTAAAAAGACGATTAGGCTGTTTATGTTATTATAAAATTAGTTTTCTGCCTTGTAAGTTGGAGGGACAAGAATATAGAATGAGACAACGACGGATAGGTTGTAATAAATATAATTATCCCATCTTCAACTCTATGTTAGTGTTATTTTGTTAGATTGTATAGTGTATGTAGTATTTATGTGGAGTGATTGTAAAATTTTACATAAGAACTATACATTGACTATACATACACTATACATAGACTATACAAAGATGTCACATTCTACTAAAGCTGTACAGTTATTTCAGGATGGGTCAATTTGTTGTATGTGCATAAAAATTTTGATAGAAGAAAGATGTGTTGGGAGTTGTAAGTAATAGAATCGATTTGTGAAAAATAAGAATGTGATTTTCATTGCGAGAAGAAATGGATGTAAGTATAACGATGTCTTTCTCAGAGCTAATTTATGTGGGATAGGTATTTTGTAATTCGGTTGAGATATTGGAGTAGTTGAGATATTGTGAAAAGAAGTTACTTCATGTTGCACGATACAATTAAGCTAAAGATGGATGGATAAGAAAATAAGTTGGTAAATAATTTCTATTTTTACCTTTTACTAACCAAACAACAAGATGAAAAAAATATTTCTACTGATGGCATTGTGTTTTAGTGCGATGGTCAGTGCACAAGAATTTAAGCAGTATTTCGAAGATAAAACATTGCGATTAGACTACGTATTTGGAGGAGATGTAAATCGCCAATTTATATTGTTAGACGAATTAGTGTCTTATCCGCAATGGGCAGGGAGAACGCATCATTTAAACGAGAATGCATTAAAAGGAAATGGACAAGTACGCGTTTATGATGAACAAAGCAATCTACTAATCTATACCAATAGCTTTAGTACGTTATTTCAAGAGTGGTTGTCAACAGAAGAAGCACAACGTACAACGAAGAGTTTTGAAAATGTTTTTTTAGTGCCCTTTCCTAAGAATAAAGCGCGCATTGAACTTGTGTTGTTTGATGAAAAAGGGGAGGAAAAGGATAAATTGATACACCATGTTGACCCAACAGATATGCTGATTCATCAAAAGGGATTGACTGATGTAACGGAGCATGTGTACTTGCATAAGGCAAAGGATAGTAACAAAGCGATTAATGTTGTATTTGTAGCAGAGGGATTCCAAGAAGGAGAAATGGATAAGTTTATGAATGCAGCAAAGGTTTCTATAGAGGAGATTTTGAAGCATAAGCCATTTGGGAAGTTTGCAGATAATTTCAATTTCATCGCTGTAAAAAGTAATTCGTTGGATTCTGGGGTGAGTGTGCCTCGAAAAGGAGAGTGGAAGAAAACAGCGGTTGAATCTAATTTTGATACCTTCTATTCGGAGCGTTATTTAACGACAAATCGCATCAAGAAGTTACACGATGTGTTAGCGGGAATTCCTTATGAGCACATCATTATCTTAGCAAATACAGATGTATATGGCGGTGGAGGGATTTACAATTCATATACATTAACGACTACGGGGAATAAAGATTTTAAACCAGTTGTAGTGCATGAATTTGGTCATAGTTTTGCTGGATTAGCAGATGAGTATTTTTACGAACAAGATGTTTTGAGTGATTTAATATCTAATGAGAGCGAACCTTGGGAGAAGAATATAACTACGCTTGTGGACTTTGATAGTAAGTGGAAAAAAATGCTAAAGAAAGGTACGCCAGTGCCTACAGATGCTAAGGATGTCAAGAAATACCCAATTGGGGCTTATGAGGGATTAGCGGGTAGAAAGATATATAAAGGAACACTGGATTGTAGAATGAAAACAAATCAATATCCAGAGTTCTGTCCAGTTTGTCAGAATGCGATAGAAGAGTTAATTTTGTTCTATACAGAGTAATCATCATGGAAAGCTTCTCGGTTGAGGAGCTTTCTTGTTTTAAATAAGAAAGAGAAGTGAAAAATATACTATTGTTGTCCGACACCCATAGTTGCATAGATGACCACATTATGAAATATGTGGCGCAAGCTGATGAGGTATGGCATGCTGGAGATATTGGAGATTTAGCAGTAACTGATACAATTAAGAAGGTAAAGCCATTGCGTGCTGTATATGGAAATATAGATGGAGCAGAGGCGAGATTGGAGTTTCCGGAAGAACAGATTTTTGATTGTGAAGGGATGAAGGTTTATATGATTCACATTGGAGGATATCCAGGGAAGTATAAAGCGAGTGTGAAGCAGCGTATAATGACAGAACATCCGGGAATATACATCTGTGGACATTCGCATATCTTAAAAGTGCAGTATGACCAAATGTTGAATGTTTTGCATATCAATCCTGGTGCGGCAGGTATTAGTGGTTTTCATCAAGTGCGAACAATGTTGCGTTTCAAGATTGACCAAGGAAAGATTAGTGATTTAGAAATAATAGAATGGTCTAAAAACAAAAAAGCCGAACTGTAAAAGTTCGGCTTTTTTAACGCACTAATAAACTAAGATGTTAGGTTTATCTTAATCGATCTACTGATTTTACGAGATCCTCATCCTTTTTAATGGCTCTGTTTGCTAATACAAGAAACAGGATAGAAATAATAGGGAGGAACATCCCAATACCTTTCTCTGAAACTGCTAACGAAGTTTCTCCAGATATGTTTAGTGATCGGAATACAAATAATCCTATTAGTATAAAATTTAATATTATATTCAAACGATTGATTACAAACTGTCTTTTTCTGTTGTTGTATCCTAAGATTCCCACTACTGTCAAAGCAACTGACAATCCGAATAAGATAGTAAACATTGGTATATGCATCGCATAAATATCTGTACTTTCTGCATTAGTCCACAATGGAAATACAAATGGTAAAACACCTACAAGTACAAAAACGATGATTAAGTAAACAGTTTGAATTCTTTGTAACATGATTTGTAAAAAATGAATTACAAAAATAACGTTTCTTTTTTATAAAAACCTATTGTTTATAAAAATTAATTCGTAATATTGCATCAGTACTGCCGTAAGTTCTTCATAATACGGCAATTCTATTTTAAATTCCCATCTTATTTAAAATATATAACTCAATATTTTTATAATCTATAAACATTTTTATGTTTGATATTTCCGAATTAAAAAAAATGAAGGTTGCTGACCTTCAGGAGATTGCTAAAAAGGCGAAAATTGCTAAGGTCGCTTCTTTGAAAAAAGATGAACTTATCGCGCAAATTTTAGGTAATCAAAAAGCAGATTCCAATGTTGCTAAAGAAAATGTGAAAGAAGCGAATGCTGTTAATCCTAAGAAAGCTGCAACAAAGGAGATAGTTGAGTCTAACGAAAAGTCGAAACGTCCCAGATTTAATAAACCTCAAGAAGAGGATAGTAAATTAGGAACGAAAATAGAAAAGGCTTCTCAGGTTATTGCTGAAAAAAACGAAAGAAAACCCGTTGTTAAAAAAAATGAACCGAGAGTGCAAGCTGATGCAGCAAGCACAGATGTGAAAACGGAAGAGGTAAGGGAATCAAAGCCTGCTCATAACCGTGAGAACAAAAGGGAATTTAATAAAAAGAAAGGTGATGATTCTAATCGCCGTGATTCTCAAAAGAGAGATTTTAAAAATCAAAATAGAAATACTGCTGAGGTTTCTGATAACAAACCAGTTTCTGCTACACAAGATAATCAATCAAATGCGCCAGAAGCAAATGTTATTGCTGAAGTAAGTCAAAGCAATGATTCTGATCAAAACAGAAAGAATCAAAACAACAATAACAATCAGCAAAATAAAAATAACCAACATAATAAACGCAATAATTACAGAGAACCAGATTATGAGTTTGATGGTATTATTGAAAGTGAAGGTGTTCTTGAAATGATGCCTGATGGTTATGGATTCCTGCGTTCTGCAGATTACAACTACTTATCTTCTCCTGACGATATCTATTTATCTCAATCTCAAATTAGATTGTTTGGTTTAAAAACAGGGGATACTGTAAAAGGTGTGGTAAGACCTCCAAAAGAAGGAGAGAAGTTCTTCCCGTTAGTAAGAGTATTAAAGATTAATGGACATGACCCTCAAGCAGTGCGTGACCGTGTTTCTTTTGAGCACTTAACACCATTATTCCCTCAAGAGAAGTTTAATCTTGATGGAAGAAGAAGTACAGTTTCAACTCGTATAATGGATATGTTTGCGCCTATTGGTAAAGGACAACGTGGTATGATCGTTGCTCAACCAAAAACGGGTAAAACAATGTTGTTAAAAGAGGTGGCAAATGCTATTGCTGCTAATCATCCAGAGGCTTATCTAATTGTTCTTTTAATTGACGAACGTCCAGAGGAGGTTACAGATATGCAAAGAAGTGTAGATGCTGAGGTAATTGCTTCAACATTTGATGAGCCTGCAGAAAGACACGTGAAAGTAGCGAATATTGTTTTGGAAAAAGCAAAGCGTTTAGTGGAGTGTGGACATGATGTAGTTATTTTATTAGATTCTATTACGCGTTTAGCTCGTGCTTATAATACTGTACAACCTGCTTCAGGTAAAGTATTAAGTGGAGGGGTTGATGCGAATGCGCTTCAAAAACCAAAACGTTTCTTTGGTGCTGCACGTAACATTGAAAATGGTGGTTCGTTGAGTATTATTGCTACTGCGCTTGTGGATACTGGTTCAAAAATGGATGAGGTTATCTTTGAAGAATTTAAAGGTACGGGTAATATGGAGCTTCAATTGGATAGAAAACTATCTAATAAGCGTATTTTCCCTGCAATTGACATTACTTCATCAAGTACAAGACGTGATGATTTGTTATTAGATAAATCTGCATTACAACGTCTTTGGGTTATGCGTAAGGTAATGGATGATATGAATTCAGTAGAAGCAATGACTTCTATTATTGATAATATTAGAAAAACGGATAATAACGATGATTTTTTAAAGACTCTGAATGAGTAGTTGATAAACCATTGTTTCAATAAAGAAACTAAAGAGGATGTATTTGTACATCCTCTTTTTTATTTAAGTATTCTGAAGTAGAATATGGACGTAAAGTCATATTTTTTGTCAGTTGTAATAAAATTGTTAATTTCGGCGTATTAAATTAGGAACAGAGAGTTGTAAATGAGTGGAGTAGTCATTTTTATTGTAGTTGCTGTAGTGACTTTCCTTATAGTTAGAAAGTTTATTTCCATTAAAAGCTTTAAGAGTAGTGAGGAATATTTGGAATATAAACGCAAGGAAAAAGAATTGTTGAAAGAGGAAGAAGAGGAGTGGGATGATGAGTTAATAGACAAAAAGAGTTTTGACTTCTTGTTTATTGGAGCAGTAGCAACTATTCTTTTTTTAATTTTTGGATTATTTACAGGGAATCCTTTTTACTTTATAGTAATCTTATTTGTAATTACGGCTGCTTTATTTCTTCATTATTTACCTCCAAATAATAAATTTTAGCGTACTTTTATTAAATCAGTTGGTTTGGAAACCTACTTTTATGTCGGTAAGAGAATCTTTAGCTTGTCTGTGTTTACAAGAGATTGCGGTAAAAAGCTTCTTTTCTATGTACATTGTCAAAAAAAAATAAAAAAATATTTCACATTCAAATTACTAATACATAGTGTTTTAAAAATGTGATTGAAAAAATGGATAAAAAAAATCCTATGTAGAGTTTGTATTTACAGAATATCGTTCTATATTTGCACTCGCAATAACGAATTGGCCATGTGGCGCAACTGAATAGCGCATCTGATTACGGCTCAGAAGGTTGCAGGTTTGAATCCTGCCATGGTCACAAAAAAGTCTATAAGACTAAATTTTTTAAAGTTATTTCGGCCGCGTGGCGCAACTGAATAGCGCATCTGATTACGGCTCAGAAGGTTGCAGGTTTGAATCCTGCCGCGGTCACAAAAAGCTCATCATTTTGATGGGCTTTTTTTATTTATAACGTATTTTTGTTTGCTTCAAATCTAATAGAAGATGACTCAGGAAAAGAACTACTTTAAGTTTTGGTGGAAATCAAGTAATGAACATGGAGTGCATTCTCCTTTTGTTTTTAATTTATTGACCAAAGGACTTTATCCTAAAGAGTCGAAATGGAAAGGATTGGCAAAGAAGGATGCGTTTCCTCAAAGAGTGCTTGCTTACTATTCTCCTCAGACTATTGCTCAGGTAGGAGTGGGGCAAGACAAACTTACTACACACAGTGATGTGGCTTCTTTTAAGCCTTCTCAGGCTAAATATGATTTTATTTGGATTGGTGGTGGTGTAGATGGTCAAACAGCGCTTAAAGCTGATGATTTGTATTTAAGCATGCATAATGATACGACGTTAATGTTCGATAGACGGGATAATAACTTTGTTGTCGAAAATCTGTGGAATGAAATTATTAACGACGACCGTTTTATCGTTACTTTAGATTTTTATCATTTCGGCTTAGCTTTCATAAGATCTGAGCAATTAAAACAACATTTTACTTTGCGAATGTAATTTTATAGCTGTTAAAGTTGATAGAATAGCTTAGCTTTAGTATTTTTATTGTTTAGGCTTTGTAAGTAGTAGCTTTTTTAAGAAAAGTATACTTAGCGTGCAAAGGTTGAATGTAACGCTATTGCTATGAAAGAATTTATCATTGATGTAAAAGACATTAAACGAAACTTTAAATTAGGTTCGGAAACAGTAAAGGTTTTAAAAGGTGTGAATCTTCAAATTGAAAAAGGAGATTACGTTGCTTTAATGGGGCCTTCTGGTTCTGGTAAATCTACTTTGATGAATATCTTAGGGTGTTTGGATACGCCTACTTCTGGAGAGTATATTTTGAATAATAAAGATGTTAGTTCTCTAAATGATGACCAACTTGCTGATATTCGGAATAAGTATATTGGCTTCGTTTTCCAAACATTTAATTTACTACCTCGTACTACCGCTTTAGATAATGTGGCATTGCCAATGGTTTATGCTGGGTTTTCTAAAAACGAGCGAAATATACGTGCTACCGAAGTATTGACTCAAGTAGGGTTAAACGATCGTATGGATCACCATCCTAATCAGCTTTCAGGAGGGCAAAGACAGCGTGTTGCAGTGGCAAGAGCATTGGTAAATCATCCTGCTATTATTTTAGCAGATGAACCTACGGGTAATTTGGATACCAAAACTTCTATTGAAATTATGGCTTTGTTTGATGAGATTCATGCAAAAGGCAATACCGTTATTTTAGTTACGCACGAGGAAGATATTGCAGAACATGCACATCGAATTATACGTCTTAGAGATGGTGTGATTGAAAGTGATGAGCGTATAAAATAAATTCGTTTTGCAAACAATATTTTTATTGTATATTGGTTTATATAATAATTAGTTTAGGAAAGTACTGATGAAGGTATATACAAAAACAGGAGATAAAGGAACAACAGCTTTATTTGGAGGAACTCGTGTTCCAAAACACCATATTCGAATAGAAAGTTATGGTACAGTAGATGAGTTAAATTCTTATATTGGACTGATTCGCGATCAAGAGATTAATCAGCTTTATAAAGATGTATTAATTGAAATACAAGATAGGCTATTTACTGTTGGTGCTGTTTTGGCGACTGATCCAGAAAAGGCTATTTTAAAAAATGGCAAGGAGCGATTGAATATTCCTAAAATTAGTGAAGACGATCTTTTGCTTTTAGAGAATGAAATAGACAGGATGGAGGAGTCACTTCCGCCTATGACACATTTTGTTTTACCAGGAGGGCATACTACTGTGTCATTCTGTCACATCGCAAGATGCGTATGTCGTAGAGCAGAGCGTCTGTCAGTACAATTAAACGAGTCAGAAGAGGTAGATGAGTCAGTTTTGAAGTATTTAAACCGACTTTCTGACTATCTATTTGTGTTGGCACGAAAGTTGACTTTTGATTTACGTGCTGAGGAAGTAAAGTGGATTCCGAGAAAAGACTCTTAAAAAAGTGATTTTTCTCTTAAAGTTCTTTACTTTTAGAACACTACGTTCTTGAAATTACACGAAATAAATAAAAAAAAGCTTGATAATTTCATAATAAAAATTATTTTTGCATTAAAAATTAAAAACGAATAGAGATGTATTGGACATTAGAATTAGCATCTTATCTAAGTGATGCTCCATGGCCTGCGACTAAGGATGAACTTATTGATTATGCAATTAGAACAGGCGCTCCACTTGAGGTAGTTGAAAACCTTCAATCTATCGAAGATGAAGGAGAGATATATGAATCAATGGAAGAGATATGGCCAGATTATCCTACTGACGAAGATTATCTTTGGAATGAGGATGAGTATTAACATACGAAATAAAAAAAGCCTTTTATAGAGGCTTTTTTTTTATTTAAATTTACGTTTACAAGTTAAGAGAATATAAACTACATATAGTTATGAGCCTGATAAACACTATATTAAAGGTATTTGTTGGAGATAAATCGGAAAGAGATATCAAAGCAATAAAACCATTAATTGAAAAAATAAGATCTTACGATTCGAGCTTAGCAAGTTTGTCAAATGACGAATTAAGAGCAAAGACTATTTATTTTAAAGAGAAAATACAACAGTCAAGAGCTAACCAAGATGAGAAAATTGCTTCTTATAAAGAAGAAATTGAGAAAACTCAAGATATCGATAAGAGAGAAGCTATCTATGCAAGCATTGATAGTTTAGAAAAAGAAGCTTACAACAATTCTGAGAAGTTATTGTTAGATATTTTACCTGAAGCGTTTGCTGTGGTAAAAGAAACTGCTCGTCGTTTTAAAGAAAACGAAACAGTTGTTGTAACTGCAACAGAAAAAGATATTGAGTTCGCTGAAACTAAACCTTATGTGACTATCGTTGGAGATAAAGCGCATTGGGCTAATACTTGGTCTGCTGCTGGTAAGCAAGTTACTTGGGATATGGTTCACTACGATGTTCAGATGATCGGGGGAATTGTATTGCACGAAGGTAAAATTGCAGAGATGCAAACAGGGGAGGGTAAAACGTTAGTTGCTACTTCTCCATTGTACTTAAATGCATTAACAGGAAATGGTGTTCACTTAGTAACTGTGAATGACTACTTAGCAAAAAGGGATAGTCAGTGGAAAGCTCCTTTGTTTGAGTTCCACGGAATGACTGTTGATTGTATCGATAATCACCAACCAAACTCTCCAGGTAGACGTGCTGCTTATGCTGCTGATATTACTTACGGAACTAATAATGAGTTCGGTTTTGATTACTTGAGAGATAACATGGCACATACGCCAGAAGAATTAGTTCAAAGAAAACACAACTTTGCAATTGTCGATGAGGTGGATTCTGTATTAGTTGATGACGCGAGAACGCCATTGATTATTTCTGGACCAGTTCCTCAAGGAGATAGACATGAGTTTAACGAGTTAAAACCACAGGTTGCTAACTTAGTTGAAATGCAAAGAAAACTTGCGAATGGATTCTTATCTGAAGCTAAGAAATTAATTCGTGAAGGAAATACAAAAGAAGGTGGTTTCTTGTTGTTAAGAGCATACAGAAGTTTACCTAAAAATAAAGCGTTGATTAAGTTTTTAAGTGAAGAAGGTGTAAAACAATTACTTCAAAAAACTGAAAATCACTATATGCAAGACAACAATAGAGAAATGCATAAAGTGGATGAAGCGTTATATTTTGTTATCGAAGAGAAAAACAACCAAGTTCAGTTAACTGACAATGGTATTAAAGCGTTATCTCAAGATACAGATGAAAACTTCTTCGTTTTACCAGATATCGGAACTGAGATTTCAAAAATCGAAGCAATGAAATTATCTAAAGAACAAGAAGCTGAAGCTAAAGAAGCATTGTTCCAAGATTTCGGTATTAAGAGTGAGCGTATTCATACTTTGAGTCAATTATTAAAAGCATATACTGTATTTGAAAAAGATACTGAGTATGTAGTAATGGACAACAAAATTATGATTGTTGATGAGCAGACAGGTCGTATCATGGATGGTCGTCGTTATTCTGACGGATTGCACCAAGCTATTGAGGCGAAAGAAAATGTAAAAATTGAGGCTGCTACTCAAACGTTTGCTACAATTACATTACAAAACTATTTCCGTATGTATAACAAGCTTGCTGGTATGACTGGTACAGCGATTACAGAGGCGGGAGAGCTTTTAGAAATTTACAAATTAGACGTTGTTGAAATTCCTACTAACCGTGGAATTGCTCGTCATGATAAAGAAGATAAAATTTACAGATCTGTACGTGAAAAGTATAAAGCTGTAATTGAAGATGTAGTTGAATTATCTAATGCTGGACGTCCAGTATTGATTGGTACTACTTCAGTTGAGATTTCTGAGTTATTGAGTAGATCTTTGAAAATGCGTGGAATTAAGCACAATGTATTGAATGCTAAGTTACACAAACAAGAAGCTCAAATTGTAGAAGAGGCTGGACAACCAGGTATTGTGACTATCGCTACTAACATGGCAGGTCGTGGTACGGATATTAAATTATCTCAAGAAGTAAAAGATAGAGGTGGTTTAGCAATTATCGGTACTGAAAGACATGATTCACGTCGTGTTGACCGTCAGTTAAGAGGTCGTGCTGGTCGTCAAGGAGATCCAGGAAGTTCTCAATTCTACGTGTCTTTAGAAGATAACTTAATGCGTTTATTCGGTTCTGAGCGTGTAGCTAAGATTATGGATAGAATGGGTCTTGAGGATGGTGAAGTAATCCAACACTCAATGATGACTAAGTCTATTGAAAGAGCACAGAAAAAGGTAGAGGAAAATAACTTTGGTATTCGTAAGCGTTTATTAGAATATGATGACGTGATGAATGCACAACGTGAAGTAATTTACAAACGTAGAAAACACGCATTGTTTGGTGAGCGCCTTAAAGTGGATATCGCTAATATGATGTATGATTTATGTGAGCGTATCATCGACACTAATAAAATGGCAAATGATTATAAAAACTATGAGTTTGATATCATTCGTAACTTTGGTGTGAATACAATCGTTAGTGAAAGTGAATTTGCTAAAGATGACGTTGTAACGCTTGCTAATAAACAATACGAAATTGTATTTAAAGCTTATAAAGATAAGTGTGCGCGTAGTGCTGCTGAAGCTTTTAAAGTGATTAAAAATGTTTATGAAAACAACAGTGGACAATTTGAGCGTATCGTAGTTCCATTTACTGATGGAGTGAAAACAATCAATATTGTTACTAATTTAGAAGAAGCTTACCAATCAGAGGGTATGACGCTTATCAATGATTTTGAGAAGAATATTACGCTTACAATCTTAGATGATGCTTGGAAGAAACATTTAAGAAAAATGGATGAGCTTAAACAATCAGTACAGTTAGCTGTTCACGAACAAAAAGATCCATTGTTGATCTATAAATTCGAAGCATTTGAATTGTTCCAGAAAACAATTGCTGAAGTTGATTCTGAAGTAATGACATTCTTAACAAGAGCTGATTTACCACAACAAAAAGTTGAAGAAACTGCTACTATTGAAGAAGCATAGTTTTCTGAACACAGAATTATATGAAAAGAGCTACGTTGAAAAACGTAGCTCTTTTTTTGTTTATAATGAGAGAAGTGTGTCTGCGAGAGAACTTCTTGAATTGTTGTATGAAATAATTTTATAATAGGTAATCGCTAATTTGTGTGGTTCTGCTAATAAAAGAATTGTAAGGCGCTTTATTTCACGTTAATTGTGTGAATGTAAACTATGTTGTTTTTGACAATAAAGTCGTTTAAAACCTATTTAATAGCGATTATATTGTATATGTGTAATGTGTTGTTTGATTGCTTTAAAAGATAGCTGTATAACAAGCAAATAAACCGAATAAAATACCAGGAGCATTAGCAGCAGTTAATGGCCAATCTTTTCGTAAAGCTCCATAAGTAACCCAAAGGCTACAGTTTATTGCTGCTACTAAAGGTTGGAAGTAATCGCCTTTGTTTCCGTTTAGATTTGCTATAATTTGAGGAATGTATGATACGTACATGGCTACTGACATAATAGTAGCTATTACTCCTAATATTTTGATGAACTTAGTGTCTTTAACTTCTGTACTCATATTTCTGTAGGTTTTATGGGTTATTTCTTAGTGAAGTTTCTTTTTATTGATGTAATTTATGAAATTTGAGTTAAATTATAGATGTTTAATTTGTAATGGAGTGTAATATATGTGATTTGTTAATGAAATTGTGATTATTTGGTGTGGTTTAAAGCAAAAAAAACGCTTGAAAAGAGATTTTATACTCTTAACAAGCGTTCTTATATTGTTTTGTGATTGCTTAGTTGTTAGTCATTTCTAATTCAAATACTAAGTCAGTATTAGGAGGGATAGGACCAACTCCTCTTTCTCCGTAACCTAAATGAGATGGGATGAAGATAATTGCTTTATCACCTATTTTCATTTGTTCAATTCCTTCAATAAAACCTGGGATAAGTCCTGTTTTAGTTCCATATTTAAAAGGAATTGGAGTGTATTGATTAGCTGCTGCTCTTCTTGCATCGTAAGTTCCAAATGTTTTTGAAAGTTCTTCATTGCTTGAGTCAAACATGATTCCATTTTCAAAGAAACCAGCATAGTCAACCATTACTTGTTGTCCAATGTTTGGTTTTGGACCCTCACCTTCTTTTACGATTACATAAGATAATCCAGAAGATGTTTTAGTTGCTTTTGCTTTTAATTCAGCAAATTTATCAGCGTATTCTTTTTTAGCTTTGTTGGCTTTGTCTTCGCTTTCTTTTTTAGCAGAAGCTTCATCTTCAAAGTATTTTTTGAAAACTTTTACTGCGTTAAATTTCTTAGCTTCTTTACCAATTCTAACTATTTTCACAGATTCAATCTTATCACCTTGTTGAATTGCATCTACCACATCTTGTCCTTTTACAGTGTACCCAAATACAGAGTGCATATTGTTTAAGTGTGGAGTTTCTTTGTGTGTAATAAAAAACTGACTACCATTAGTAAATGGACCGCTATTCGCCATTGATAATGTACCTGCTTTGTCGTGTTTTAAAGTTTCATCAAATTCGTCTTTGAACACATAACCAGGACCTCCTGAACCTGTTCCTGTTGGGTCTCCAGCTTGGATTACAAAATTAGGAACTACACGGTGAAAAGTAATACCATCATAGTATTGTTTGTCTTTATATTGAGCGTCAACAAAAGGATTGTTACCTTCAGCAAGTGATACAAAGTTAGCTACTGTAACTGGAGCTTTTTTGTATTCTAATTCTGCTATAATGGTTCCTTTGGTAGTTTTAATGTCAGCATAAAGTCCATCAGGTAAATCACTTTTAGGAGAAGCACAAGATGAAATTAAAGCGACAATACTTAATACTAAACTTGTCATTTTTTTCATATTTAATAGTTAATTTTTTTGAATTGATTTTAATTCTACTGTGAATACTAAAGGTTGGTTTTTATCAATTTTTTGTTTGTCACCCAAATAGCTATAAGCTAATACAGATGGGGTTAAAACTTGGATTGATTCATTTACCTTCATTAATTTTAATGAATGACGAAGAATTGGTAATATCTCCTCTTTGTCAACAATATAGTTTAACGTACCTATGTCTGATTTAGTATATAAAACACTGTCTTGTAAAGTACTAATGTCATAGGTGTATGAGACAACATCCCCTTGTGTAGGTCTGATAGAATCTTTTAGTTCTCTATTTATATAGGTATACCAGAATCCATTTTTAGAATTGATATACGTGTTTTTTAAATGCGAGTCGATGTAATGGGCAATTAAGTCTTCTTCAGTTTTAATTAATTCCATATTCATTTTAGCAGAAGAGTGTATGATATTCTCTTTTGATTTTGAGATAGGTTTTCTTGCTTGTTCATTCTGTGTACAACTAACAAAAAGACTTAATAAAATAGGAAAACCTAAAAACTTAATACATCTAAACATAAAATTCGTTTTTGTGTTTTGTTATAATTTCTTTGAATCTTTCGATGGTAGCTTCAAGAGAAAGAGTTGATTTTCCTCCAGCAGCATTTACGTGTCCACCACCTTCAAAATATTTTCTTGCAAGTAAGTTAACGTCAAAGTTACCTTGAGAACGCAATGAAATTTTGATAATTCCTTCGTCTTTACGCTCAATGAAGAACAACGTTAAGTCAATACCTTTGATAGATAATCCGTAATTTACAATACCTTCCGTGTCTCCTTTTAGGTGTTTGAATTCGTATAAATCTTTTTCTGTAAGGAAAATATACGATGTGTTTAATTCTGGTAAGAGAACCATGTTTTGCAATGCTCTTCCTAATAATTGTAGTCTGTTGTAGCTACTGTTATCAAAAAGGTTGCAGTGTATTTGTGGATTATCAATTCCTTTGTCAATTAAATCAGCAATTACACGGTGCGTATTTGCGTTTGTTTTAGGGAAACGAAAAGAACCAGAGTCTGTTACTATTCCTGTGTAAATACAAGTAGCAGCATCTTTGTCTATATATTGTGTAAAGTTGATTTTGTCAAGAATTGTATAAAGTAATTCACAGGTAGAACCATACTCAGGATTTGAGAATGTTAATTCTGCAAAGTTTCCTGGCATTTGGTGATGGTCAATCATTACAAAAGGATTAGGTAGCTTTTGTAACATTTTTTCCATGTCATCTCCTGTTCTAAGTAGAACATTAAAGTCTAATGTGAATATATAATCAGAGTCAGCAATAAGCTTTGAAGTAGCTTCTTTATTCTTGTCATAGATAAGAATATCTTCGCTTGCTGGCATCCAAGCTAAAAAATGTGGAAAATCATTAGGAGCAATAACATGAACGTCATGGCCAATTTTTTTAAGCACATGATAAAGACCTAATGTTGATCCGATAGCATCCCCATCTGGATTTCTATGGGGAATAATAGTAATCTTTTTTGGTGAGATTAGAATGCTTTCTAATTTCTCTAAATTGTTTTCATTCATCATAATGCGAAAGTACATTATTTATGTTTTATAATAATGTGTTTTTCTTTAAAATGATTAAAAGCAAAAGATTCTATAGAGTGATTCTATTATTGTGCTAAAGCTTTAAGTTCAGATTTGTCTTTTAAGATGATTTTTTTACCTGATAGTTCGATAATTCCTTCTTTCTTTAAGTCAGATAATAGTCTGATACAACTTTCTGTAGCTGTTCCAACCATATTCGCTAAATCTTCTCTTGAAAGTTGAATATTTAAAGCATTAGTTTCTTGATTTACACCACCTACTTCTTCAAGTTTTAATAGAATAATTGCCAAGCGCTCTTTTACTGTCTTATGGGTGTGATCAGCTAAGCCCTTATCAGCATCTTTTAAGTGGTTGCAAATGTCTCGAGTAACTAAAAGTGAGAATTTATTGTTATCAGTGAAGTAATCCATCATTTCCTTTTTAGGGATAAAACAGATTTGCATATCTTCTATAGCGGTCGCTGTAAGATTAGAAGTTTCTTCATTAATAATTGAACGCTGACCAAGGAGATCACCGTCTTTAGCAAGTTTCACAATGGTATCTTTACCATTAGAGTTTAATTTTGTTAATTTACAAAAACCATCTTTAATGCAGTAAACTCCATTAAGATTGTCTCCTTCAGCAAAAATAGTTTCACCTTTTTTTACAATAAAGTGAGTTTTTGTTTCTGAGATTGATAAAAGTTCTTCTCTCGTTAATGCTTTTAAAGAGCTAAATTCTCTTATTATACATTGCTCACATCTGCCCATGACTTATAATTTTTGTTAAAAACTTTCTGCAAATGTACGTTTTTTTTATGATAAATATCATATATTCTGCTTTATTAAACGTAGACCTTTGTTAAAGGTATTTTGAGCATTAATTTATGGATAAGAAGACGTGTTTTCATTGTGGTAATGAGGTAAACACATTCAACCGCATTGAATTTGATGAGAAGGAGTTTTGCTGCAATGGATGCAAAACAGTTTATGAAATTTTTAGTGAAAATGATTTAGGATGTTATTATGATATGGAGCTGACGCCAGGTGCTACACCTGAAGATGCGAACGGCAAATACGACTTTTTAGATAAAGGAGATATCATCAATAAACTACTTGAATTTAACGAGGGTAGTACTAACATTGTTTCACTTTATATTCCGCACATTCATTGTAGTTCTTGTATTTGGATTTTAGAGAATTTACATCGATTAAACGAGGGCGTTTTACGCGTGTTGGTGAACTTCCCTGAGAAAAAAGCAACTATCACATTTAACTCCGATAAGGTTTCATTGAAAGAGGTTGTTTTACTTTTAAACAAGATAGGGTATGAGCCTTATATTAGTTTGAAAAATTATGAGGAGAAGCCGCAAGCTATAGATCGTAGTTTGATGTATAAGATTGGTATTGCATTTTTCAGTTTTGGAAATGTGATGATGCTGTCTTTTCCTGAATATTTCAATATTGATGATATTTGGATGCGTCAGTATAAGGACTTTTTCAGATGGTTAATCTTGATCTTGTCTATGCCGGTATTTCTTTATTCTGCATCTCCATATTATGTAGCAGCATGGAAAGGTATCAAGACAAAAAACTACACGATTGATATTCCAATGGCATTGGGAATTATTGTTATGTTTTTGCGTAGTACTATTGATATTGTCTTTGATTTAGGTCCTGGATTTTTTGATAGTATGACTATGTTGGTTTTCTTTATGTTATTAGGAAAGTTATTTCAACAACGTACATATAATTTCTTGTCATTCGAACGCGATTATAAATCCTATTTTCCAATTGCAATTACCAAATTAGGAGAGGATAATGTAGAAGAGCCTATTCAAGTTTACGATGTAGTGAAAGGCGATAGATTGTTGATTAGAAATCAAGAGTTAATTCCTGTAGATTCAATTTTAATTTCCAATAGTGCTTTTATTGATTATAGTTTCGTGACGGGAGAAGCTATTCCAGTAGAGAAGAAGTCTGGAGATAAATTGTTCGCAGGAGGGAAGCAGGTTGGTGATGTTGTAGAGATTGAAGCAATTAATACAGTATCTCAAAGTTACTTGACACAATTGTGGAGTAATGATGTGTTTCAGAAGAAAGTTGATATGAAATACAAGACGATTACAGATACAATCAGCCATTATTTCACGCCTGTACTTCTAACGATATCAATTTTAGCTTTTATAGGATGGTCATTTGTTGACTTGAACGCTGCATTTAATGTTTTTACAGCAATTTTAATTGTAGCTTGTCCTTGTGCTTTAGCATTAACAGCTCCTTTTACATTAGGGAATGCGATACGCATCTACGGTCGAAAGAAATTTTACTTAAAAAATGTGACTGTGGTTGAGCAAATGGCGAAAGTGAATACACTTGTTTTTGATAAGACAGGAACAATTACTACTAATGCTTCTTCGGCTGTTAGATATGTTGGGACTGATTTGTCGAAAGAGGAGCAAAGTGATATTCGTAATATTATTCGTGCGTCAAATCATCCTCTAAGTCGTAAATTATATAATTTCTTGACAACGAAAGTTGTGGTTAAACCTGAATTCTTTGAAGAGATTGCAGGTAAGGGATTAATAGGAATAGTGAACGGTCAGAAATACTTGATTGGATCTCCTTCACTTTTGGGAGAAGAACGTGAGAATGTATTGAATGAAACAGCTGTTCATATTAAGGTTAATAATGAGTATAAAGGTAAGTTCATTTTTGCGAATCACTATCGTGAAGGATTGAGTGAATTATTCCATGAGTTAGATCAAAACGGTTATCAGTTGGCAATTTTATCTGGTGATAATGATGGTGAAGCGGCAGTTTTAAGGGATATGTTACCAGAAGGGACACAATTAGTTTTCAACCAAAAGCCAGAAGAGAAGCTTGAATTTGTAAAAAGTTTACAAGAACAAGGTGGAAATGTGATGATGATTGGAGATGGGTTAAATGATGCAGGTGCTTTAGCTCAAAGTAATGTTGGTGTTTCAGTGTCTGAAAATGTTAATGTTTTCACTCCTGCGAGTGATGCGATTTTGGATGCTAAAATGTTTGGAAGTTTAACAGCGTTCTTAAAATATTCAAAGAATTCTGTTAAAATTATTAAATTAAGTTATACCTTAGCTCTAACGTATAATGTAATAGGTATTTCTGTTTCTATTATGAATAAAATGTCGCCATTGGTAGCGGCTATTTTGATGCCAATTAGTACAATTTCTATCATAAGTTTTGTAACTATTTTAAGTAATTATTTTGCTAAGAAAAATATAAAAAAAGGTTGATAGAAAGATTTGAAATATGATAGTTATCATGTTTTAAGGCTTGGCAGTATGTTAATTTTGTAATGTAAATAAAAGGTATGAGTGTTATTTATTTCTTAATCAGTATCAGCGTTGTTGTTGCTGGTATCTTTCTATACTTGTTCATCAAGTCCGTTAAGAGTGGACAGTTCGATGACTCGTATACTCCATCGGTACGTATGTTATTTGACGATGAAGTAAAAATCACCTCAAAAGATTCGAAAGAAAAAAAAACTAACAGTAAAAATCAAAAAGAAAATCAAATATAAACAACTATGGAAGTGCAACAATTTTATTATGACAACAAAATTGTAAAGAAATTTCTTTACGCTTCGATATTTTTTGGAGCAGTAGGGATGCTAGTAGGGTTACTGTTAGCAG
>JASLGC010000102.1 GCA_030150335.1 Flavobacterium sp. | reverse complement strand
TTGGGGGAAATTGTATTGTTTTCATCTGTAATGGCATTGGTTGGCTTAAAAAATCATCTTTTCGATTGGAGCGACAAGAATACTTTCTGCTCCTGCTTTGGTTAGTTCGTCTATGATATCCCAAAAATGGTCTTCTTGAATAACTGAGTGAAGGCTACTCCACCCTTTTTCTGCTAATGGAAGAATGGTTGGGCTTTTCATTCCGGGTAGGATTTTGACGATGTCGTCCAATTTGTCGTTGGGTGCATTAAGCAGGATATACTTATTTTCTTTGGCTCTCAATACGGCTTTGATGCGAAACAATAGCTTTTGTAGTATGGCTTGTTTTTCTTCTGCCAACCCTGGGCTTGCGATTAGAATGGCTTGGCTATCCATTACTTTCTCTACTTCTTTTAAGCCGTTTGACATTAGGGTTGAACCACTGCTTACGATGTCACAGATACCGTCTGCTAATCCGATACTTGGGGCTATTTCAACGCTACCGGAGATGAACTCAATACTGGCTTGTACGTTTTTGCTTTCCAAGTATTTTTGAAGGATAATCGGATATGAGGTTGCTATCTTTTTGTTTTGGAAGTATGAGATATCGGTGTATTCTGTGTTTTTTGCTACGGCTAAACTCAATCTGCAGGCTGCGAAACCAAGGTATTCGATGATATCTACTTCTTGGTTGGCTTCTAAGTATGCGTTTTCGCCAACGATACCGATATCAGCTACATTTTGTTCTACGTATTTTGCGATATCATCATCGCGTAAGAATAGGATTTCGATTGGGAAGTTTGTGCTTTCGGAGATTAGTTTTCCTCCTCCGTTTGGAATCTTAATTCCACATTCTTTGATTAGTTCTAAAGACTTTTCGCTTAAACGACCACTTTTCTGGATTGCAATTTTTAATTTACTCATAGTTTAATTTTTTAAAGTTTGAGTAAACCAATGCAGGTGTGTAGAATGCTTATAAAAACAAAAATCCCGTTTGACTTACTCAAACGGGATAATTAGATATATTGCTTTTTAAATTAACATCATAACATTATCTGCTCGCATGAGTGCAAGTGAAATGATGATGATGATGTAATTTATTTGTAAACATTTTTCTGTTTTTATGTTCTTCAAAAGTAGTAATAATTTTAATTAAACAAACTTTTTTTTGAAAAAAATTGAAAAAAAGGGAATTTAGGGTGTAATTGTGTTTTGTTATTGTATTGTGGGGTATGCTGTGTGGTGTTTTTGTTTGCGTGAAAAATATTTAGCCCCTACGTAATTGTATAAAACCTATTTAAAAATTAAATATTCAAATCTTTAAAAAAATACTTAATTAATTGAATTACAATATTATTATGTTTTTAATTTATAAATATTTATAACTACTTTTGTAAAGTGAAAAATATAAAAAAATGGCAAAACCTATTAAAATAACCCCCGTACTTAGAGGAAAAGATGCTGTTGTTTTTTTAAATAAAGTGAATGAAAAAAAGCATCCTACTTCAAATGAAATGAAGCTGAAAAGTATTCGTAAAGATGCTAATGCACTAAAGTCAATATTTAAAAAATAAATATTGTGACTTCTCAAGAATTCAGCCAATTAACTTTTAGACTATTGGATATTGACCATATCATAAAACCTTTTGATTCTGGTGATAATGATACAAGAAAAATGTTTTTTAATTTATCAACATTTGAATCAAAGCAATTATAAGTGAATTAAAATTCAGTCATTTTTATAATACGTCATTGTACTGTGTCGGGCAATAAAACCGTATTTATTAAAATCAATATTATATCGTAAACCACACAAATACGTTACATCCAATTCTTATCGGATACTTCAACTTTGTATAGCATAATATCGCGTAGTTTTCGAAGTTCGTTGTACTTAGATGTGCTGAAACGCAAGGGGCCTCCTGCGGTTTGAAGGGTTAGACTTCCTACGTTTGCAGATTGTTGCCACCACAATTGAGATAGGGTGATTTTCTGAATCTTATGGGGTTCTAAATAAGTGTGTTTGATGTCCCAAATACCTGTTTTTAGTACGATAAAGTCTTCATTTACAAATAAGGTTCCAACTCTGTAAAGACGGTATAGCATAGCGAAAACAACTGCACTATATCCTATTGCAATGGAAAAGAATTGAGTGGTTGGTAATTGTTTGTAATACAGTATCGTGTAAATAGCAAAGGGAATCCCGATTAACAGGAATGCTCTGAAGCCAAGGAAACGATAGTTGTATTTCAAAGAAAACGTTTCTTGCTTCTTCCCTTGTTTGTTGTAAATAATATCAAAAAACTCGGCTTTTTCAACAGTAGAACAACCCGGTATTTCCAATCCTGTTTTGTTGTTTTGACTCTCTACTCCTGCTACTTGAATAATCTTTAAACTGGTGATATCCCATAGTTTTTGGAAGTAATTCTGCACTAAAACGACTTTTTGAACGCGATTTGGGCGAATTATCGTATTTCTGGTAGATATCAATCCATGTGATAAAACCAACGTATTATTGGTTGTTACCACCTTGAAATCCCAAAACTTCATCAGGGTGCGAATCACGTTTACAATCAATACCAACACAATGATAAACGCTACTAAATACATCGCAAATAAAGCAGAGAAACCACTATTTACATACTCGTTTACACTATCCTCATCTAAGTATTCCTCATAAACTTTCTTCCCCATAAAAGAGTCTAAAAACATATTGACAAACACCAAGATAAGTCCGGCTGTGTACAGATAATTTGCTGTTAACCCCACTTTCAGAAGCGTAGAAACACCTATTATCTTTGTCTTTTTCTCTTGTAAATCTGTTGATTCTACTCCTTGTTCAAATGCAACATCTGCTTGTTGTTCCCTCTGATAATTCAACAAAATCTTCTTTAGGTTATTAGCATCAGCCCACGCCATTGAAGGGATTACAGCCTCTTTGTCTTTACTACCTGCCGAGTCAATTTCTACCGCATATACATTGACAATGCGATTGATGAAACTCTGATTCAGGTTTACTTGTTGAATCTTATCTAATTGAATAGTGATTTTAGACTTGTTGAACACTCCTTTTTCAATGACAAAGGCGTCTATGCTTTCATCGACAAAAAACGTAAACTTGCGATAACTGAAATAAGAGAAAGCAAGCATCAACACCAGAATTAAGGCTACTGCTCCTCCTACTGAGAAAGTAAGGGGAACGCGTCCGTTGATGATGTAAATTACAATTAAAGGTGCAAACGCCCTACCTAATCGTTGTAGGGTGTTTAGGAAATTGGCAACAATGCCAATAGGAGCTTGCCTGGTAGGCTCGTAGAAGTTGTTATGCATTGTCAGAAATATTGTCATTAGACAATTCGCTAACTTCTTTGGTAGCGCTTCTGACCTCATAAATAGCTTGGTCTGCTGTAGTCACTCGCACTACTTCAGCTTTTGGCTCAACAGAAACAGCATCTGCTTTGACAGGTTTGCGTTCTTCATTGATATTCTTAATCACATAGGCTTTTAAGCGCTCTCCATCCTCTTTAGAAAGGCCAGGCACTCTCAAGTCGCCCATTGCACCACCTGCCGTGAAAAACTCCACGGTACACAGGTTAAAAACGCGCAACAATGCCCCTTCATAGACTCCGACGTGCTGCACTCTATTGAATGGAATAACCGTTTCTGTGCGATTGATTAATCCACTTTTATAAATAATATCCTTTTCACGAATAGCATACCCCTTTTGCTTAAAACCCAATAGGTTTACCACGACAATCAACATCGCTAATACCAATGCAAAAGCCATTATAGCAATGCTTATCCCTTGAGGTATTTCTAATTCGGGAATAACCTGCTTTACCACCATTGGCGCAATGCCTATTACAACTAAAAAAAGCACAACAACGGCTAAGCGTATCAACACTACTTTGCGGTATTGAGGATTTAAAGGTGTGAATGTAATTGTGTCAAGGTTAGGTAATCCGTTTACATCAATGGGATTATTAGAAAAGGTATTGTTCATAATACTTTAGGTACTAAATATGATTTGCTGTTAAAGATATGTGATTATTTATTCCTTGTAAAGAAAAAATTACTGTAACCTATTTTATTTCGCAATTAGACACAAAAAACCCCTTAAAACATCAATCACAACACTTTAAGGGGTTAAAAAATAAATAGCTAAAATAATCTTACGTAGCGGACTGCCTAATGACCCCTATGTAATACGGTTTGTCTTTATTGTCTTTAGCACCAACAAAGGTAATTGTGTAGTATCCTCCTCTTTCAAGCTCTACTCCTTGTCTTGAGGCTAATACATTTCCTTTGTCATCAACAATAGAAACTTTATAAGTTTGAGGGGTAACCCCTATAAATTTTTGATTCTTTTCTGCTGTTAGCTTACTGTCTTGTTCTCTATTAGCGAACTCTTCCACTGTACTTTTATCGTCAAATTGCACAGACACCTGTACCTTATCCGAACTCAAGTTAAAAAAGCGAACACCTGCATCTGTGATAGGTTGCTCTCTTTCTAACGTCAACTTATTATCTTGTGTTACAAAATGCACAACGTCTTTTTCTGTACTACCTGCAACAAAAGAAGTATAATACTGATTGTTGTTTATCAATAGCGTTTCAGTTACAATAGGCTTAGGACTCACATTGTCAACAATAGCAATAGCTCGTGTTCCCTGCCAAAGATTTATATACCCATAATTGCGATAAAACAACGGCTGGTAAGGACTTTGAACTGCTCTTCCATCTAATATATATCGAACAAAATCAGTTCCCTCATACGCATTGACCATGGTAAATCCACCGATATTATCTATCGGATATTGATTGTCATCATCACTATTGCAACTAACAGTAAATACAAGCAACAATAGAATGGACATAATACTTAGTACTTTTTTCATAATTATAGTTTGGGTTTAGTTACAAATAATGAGATACAAAAACTGTGCACTTTATTCTGTTTAACTTACAAAATATGGTTTCAAACAACAATTTCTGTTTTTGTAGCACAATTTAAAGCATGATATACTTAGTTTTTATGACTTATGTCAATAAAAAAAGTTGATGTAAAAAACATCAACTTATCTAATATTATATACTTAAAATAGCATAATATTCAATGTATGGAATATTATGAAAATCGGTATCTACTGAATTGTTCTAACTAAAAATGAGTTAAAGAATAAGTGTCGTAAACTAAAAATAGCAAGCTATTATTTACTTAGCTTTTTATTTGCATAAAGCAATAGAGATTGTGTATAGTCGCCATCGAAGTCAATGCAATACACCTTTGATATTCTGAATTCTTCAATCTCCTCTTGCCACTCTCCGTTGGCAGATAATTCTTCAAAAGCAAAATACTCTCCATCTTCACTTTCCATATATTTACCAATATAGCATACGTCCTCGTCTTTGAACTCAATTCCAAAAGCACCGTACTTATTGTCTATATCCATTAATGTCTGAAAGATGTTCTCTTTTAATTCAATTGGCGTACTGTGAAAGTCAACGTGCTTTGCTTTTAAAACTTCTTCGATAAAAACAATATTCTCATCGCGCTCAACAGTCGTTATTTTGTCAATTTTGATTAATTGATAGCCGTCTATGATGTAGTCAACGGTATTGGATTTAATTAGAAGCCAGTCTTCATTATAGGCTAAAACAATTCCCATAATAAGCTTCTTTTTTCTCCCTTTTAATCGAATACCGACTAATTTATTTAAATAATCTCTAATCATTGTGACAACGTTTTAAATTTAAATAACAAAAACTCACGAATTGATACTTTCTACCTATATGCAACTACATTAATTAACTCTATATCATATCTTACTAAATTTAAACATAAATACACAGAATTAGTTCATTTTTACCTATTTTTTTTACAACTCCTCTAATTAATGTAACATTCTATTAATCAAAGAAGTAAAAACAGATATTTCACTCCTTTGATTTGTTTATTTTTAAAAAATCAATAAACTAATGTGCTACGGAAGGCTTCTACGCCTGATTCATTTATAGAGTAAACAAAAATTAGCATTAAAAAAAGGCATCTCATTTAAGAACTATTATCTCGCATTGTGATGTTATGCCATGTCTGTAAATTTTGAGATTCCCGTTTTACTCAAATGATTAACTACTTCTTATTTA
Source organism: Flavobacterium sp. (assembly GCA_030150335.1). Taxonomy (GTDB): domain Bacteria; phylum Bacteroidota; class Bacteroidia; order Flavobacteriales; family Flavobacteriaceae; genus Flavobacterium. The sequence continues at coordinate 7,544 of JASLGC010000102.1, read as the reverse complement.
GCCTTTAGATTTGTAGCCACTCCTATTCTATTCCAAGCGTTTATTGTTACCATACACATTATTAATTGTGCTAAATAAAGCTCGTCAAAAAGTTGTTGAGCTTTTTGATACAATTCATCGCTAATTCCTCCTTGGTGAATTAACGTAACCGCTTCTGTCATCTCAAGAACTACTTGTTCTTCTTCTGTAAAGAAAGTTGTTTCTCTCCATGCTGCAATTGCCAACAAACGACGGGTAGATTCACCCATTTTAATTGCATCTTGGCAATGCATATCTAAACAATACCCACATCCGTTTAGTTGTGAGGCACGGATTTTAATCAACTCCTTGTGAATTGGTGTCAATTTAGATTCGTTTAAATACTTTTCAAGAACTAACATCCCCTCATAAGCACTTGGGTCTATTTGATAAATCGCTTTTCTACTTTCCATAATATTCTCTTTTTATATTGTACAAAGTTGAAAATATGCGTCCTCAAAAAACTTAAACTACTTTAAGAAATTCTCTTCTTCTTTATTTCACTTAAATATTCTGGGCTAAAGCCTAAATAAGAAGCTATTAAATATTGAGGGATTCGTTGGATAAACGACGGGAAATGTTCTTCAAAGTGAAAGTATAATTCTTCGCGACTGTATTCATATAGATACTTAATGCGATATTGTGCGGCGGCATAGGCACGCTGGTAAACAAAACGATAGTAGCGTTCCATGATAGGATGTTGGTCTATTAGAAGTTGAAACTTCTTATATGTAATAAGAAGAACAATCGTTTTCTCAACAGCTTGTATGCTAAATGCGCTATTCTTCTTTTGTTCAAAAGCCATGTTGTCAGTTATCCACCAATTCTCAATAGCGAAGTCTGTTGTTTGTTCTACACCATTCTTTTTAATATAAAAGCTGCGTAAACACCCTTTAATTACAAAATAAAGGCAATTACAAGGTGTATTTCCTTCTTGTAATACTTCTTTTTTCTTCACTTCTTTTGGCTCGTAAAAGGATAAAATAGCGGTCCATTCATCATCTGAAAGCTTGTCTATAAATTTCTCAATATGTTCTCTGAAAGATTGCGTCATAGCAAGGAAGTGTATTTGTTATTTATCTATTGTTCTAAACGTCAAATTTATGCGAGGTGTCTTTACCAACTTGGTAGGAGGTAATCTGTTCTCTGAAAGATTGCGTCATAGCAAGGAAGTGTATTTGTTATTTATCTATTGTTCTAAACGTCAAATTTATACGAGGTGTCTTTACTAACTTGGTAGGAGGTAATCTGTGTAACCAATGTGTTTGCGTGCTTCCCTTCATCACCAATAAACTGCCGTGCTGAAGAACAACCTCAATTTTAACTTTGGAATCTTTGTGCTTGAAAGCAAACTTGCGAATAGCTCCTAAACTCAAAGAGGCAATTGCTCCGTTTTTCTTTAGGTCTTTCTCTCCATCGCTGTGCCAAGCCATTCCCTCGTCTCCCGTGTGATATAAATTCAGTAAACAGGAATTATATGTTTCCCTTGTTTTCTCCTCCACCATTGCCTTTAATGCTAATAATTCATCTGTCCAAGGAAGTGCTGTTTTGGTAATTTGCGAATAGGTATAGGAAAAAGGAGTGTCGCCATACCAAGCAACCTTTCGTTTTGTGACAACCTTCTTGCCCATGATTATTGCTTCGTCATTTTGCCAAGCAATGGAGTCCATCAATCGTTGAAAATAAGTATCTGCTTCTACTCTGGTCATCACTATTCCGTAGTAATTCACTTCCCCATCAGATGGGAGAATATTATTTACTTCTTCTGAAAAATTGCTAAACAAATCCATAGTTCCTTATTTAAATACAAGATTAAGGATAAACTCTGGTTTTTAGAGTTACTTGTTTGCTAATAATTAAAGCTAAGTATAATGTTCAGTACAACTGTAAACTTACAGTGAGTGAATGAAAGTGCAGAAATACTGTAAAATAAAAAGACCAACACCCTAAAGCGCTGGTCAAAAAAAAAAAGTGTCTATCAATAGATTATTTTATTGCGTAAATAACACAAACTTAGGGACGATATAAGTAAACTTTAATAAGCTATCACTCAAACAGTTAATTTTTCACTATTTTGGACGAGTTAAGCAAAAAAGTACAATAAGAGCGACAAAGTTGGCTACACTTCTCTTATTAAAAAATAGCTATCTGATAGAAAAATATATAAAATTCCTAATTATAATTGTTGCTTTGTTGTAGTATGCCTCTACCATCAAGCTATTGTTTTTTATAGCATTCCCTAAATAAGTGTAAATAATTTAACGAACAAATCTATTTATTATGTCTTTATCCTTACTTTAAATCATATATAAGATGACTATCAAATACTTTGTAAAATAAGTAAGAATTCTACAAACAACGCATTGAACAAAACAGCTAAAACATTGAATTTACCTGATTATTTTATACTTTGTTTTCGAATATCGTTAGGGGCGTATCCAAATTGTTTTTTGAATGACTTATAGAAGGTGTTATAGTCATTGTACCCACATTTAAAGGCGATTTCTTTAATCGAGTAATCTGTGGATTGCATAATATAAAAGGCATAGATATTTTTGGCGTGGTTGTAAAAGTGTACGAATGTGGTGTTGTACCTCTTTTTAAAACCAATATTTAGCTGACCTGCTGTAATCCCAATTACTTTAATAATATCGTTTACAGAGGGCAATACGTCAAAATCATCATCCTTAAAGAGCTTTTCCATATTGATAACGTAATCTCTGGCTTCGATAACTTTACTTTCAATGCCATTTAATTTTTTAGTAGAAATCACATCAATCATTGGAAACTCTAAAAACAAGTCACTCGGCACAGCAAAACCTGAAAGGATGCTGTATTCCTTCGTTGACATTTCAACTTTTAGAACTAATCCATTGTATTTACGACCTTCTTTACTTTTTAGTTCAATCTCAATAACGCGTAGAAAATTATCTAATCGATTTAGACTTAAATCATCTACCCTTAATAGCTCGTCGAAATTATCACCTTTTTTAAAAGAAAAAAATGTAGCAACCTCTTGGGATAAGGACAGCAAATTATTGTCTTCATCTAAAATAAAATACAACGGTAATGAGTCTGAATTTTCTTGGTCTTCTTCAAACTTGGTTAGCTCTCCCCAATAAATATGGAGAAAATTGGTAATAATAGTTACGTTGATACGTACTTGGTGGTCTTTGTAATTGGTTTCTTTAAATACATCGAACTTTCGATATAAAAACCAAACTAAGTGGTAAAAATTTTTTTGAACTTCTTGTCGAGTCATGGTTGTTTTGTTTCTAAGTGAGTCATTTTCAAAATAAAAGAGCCACTCTTACTTCAAAAAATCTAAAATATTTCTCAAAAACTACAGGATTCACTCGTCCTAAAAACTGTACTTAATTTAATAAAAGTATTGCGTTTTTTTTAGATACAAAAAAACAGTCATAACTATGCATAAAACTAACTTATAAAACAGATTTTTACTATAAAAGTAGTAGCAACACTACTATTGTCCGAATAATGGATTAGGCATTTTTCTTGATAAACTTAATTGCCCAATCGTAATGGCTTGAGGTAGCTGAAACGATATAAGCCCCTAAAGAAGTGGTTCCTGTCCATTTATAATGTTTCTTTTGAAACAGCTCGTCATTGCTGTGTTGTCCGATGATAGCCATCATCCTTTGATGTGAACCTTGAAGTAGTTCAATTGCCGATATTCCTGATGTTTGTAGATACATCTGGTTTATTGCAATATTTAACTGAGGAACGGTTTTCCAAGTGTATCCCTCAGCAGGCATTGTAGGTTTATCCCCTTGCATTCCAACGGCATACCATTGCTCAAACATCAAATGCCAATGGTATAAGTGCATCAACACATCTCTGCAGTTTCTATTTAAAGACGGCTTGACAAACTCACATTGTAACACGTCTTCTGATTGGTTTGCAACAAGCGACATTAGCTGAGTGAAGTTCTTTTCAGCCAATTGTAGCAACTCGTCTTTAGTGGTTGGTCTTGCCATAGTTGTAATTTTAACTGCGGTATTGGTCTAATCGCTGATTTAGCTTATCCAATAAGTCTTGTTGTGAAATAGCTAAAAACGTCATATTGATAAACACAGACGTTCCATAGGTTTTTAGATTAGCCTTCATCGAATTGCGTTTGATGAAGTCCTTCTGCTTGTCTATATACTCCTGAGGATTGAGAACATAAATCATGATAAACTTATTGCTCCTAATCTCACATTCTACAAATGAAAACACGTCTTCCCAAGGGATTAATCCATTGACAACAGCTGTTGCGTTATCTGTAATTCCGTGTTCATCTATGGTTAAACCTGGTCGTTTATCAACTAATTTTATAGCAAATAGATATGAACCGTAACCAAAAAAGACAATACACAACAAGGCGATTGCGATGGTAAACACATAGGAGTCTAATATCCAATTATCAGGCGATTGAGAGGATACGGCTAAGATTAATACACCTGCCGCCACCAATAGTAGTGTTCCTATTAAATACAGGAACAACCTACCTTTTTTGATTGCAATGCGAATGGGAGTTATATTCATACGCTTAGTTAAGTGGCAAAACATACTTTGCCATTTCACGCATTCTATTTTTCAATGGCGTTGGCTCTAAAACAAAATCATAATTGTGTTTAAAACCATACTTTAATGGTATTGAAATACTTGCTTCGTTTTCTCTTTCAACGCAATAGATAATCTCTTGAGTGTTTACTTCCTCTTTAATTAGGTTAATCATTGCCTCGACAACCTCTGTTCCGTATCCTTTACTTTGAGCAGATTCTTTCAGCCATAAGCCTATTTCCACTGACTCATTGTTGATATCATTCAATGCACAACTACCGATAAACTCCTTCGTTTCTTTATCTAAAATTGCTAAAACAAGTGCTGTTCCATAGCTAACTTCAATGCGAGAGCGACGGATGTATTCTTGCATAAACTCACGGCTTCCCGTTGGGTCAAAACTCAAGTATTTAGCCACAGCTGGGGTAAGGTTTGTCATCAAATCATCTAAGTGATTATCGTTGATTACAACCAACTCCAATCGGTTTGTCTGCCATGACTTGTTTAAATCAAACGGTTTGCGCTCTTGGTCCTTTACCATTTTAACGATAGTCAACAAGTCGTATAAAATACCTTGTTCAATCTCGTCATTGGCTTTTACTTGTTCTAATACAGGTTGGTATGCACACAACACTTCCTTGGTGTAATACCAAGACAAGTCAAACATTCTCCCCATATCAGTTGTTGTCCAATATACCTCATCTGTTGCAGCATCTTCAAACTCTGGCCATAAAAAAGGAGAGTCTGCCTTGAAGGTACTCAAGAATTCCGGTGCATTTTCAAACTCATTGCCATCTCTAAAGGTTTCCCATTGAAAACCTACAGCTTTGGCGATTTTCATAAGTACGCGAAGCATTAAATCTTGGTTGTGATAGCCTGTTTTTAATACCTGGAATAGCTTGATTAACACGGCAGGCGTAATCAAAACAAGCCCTCCTTGGTGTTCTACATTATTTGCTATATTGAACAATGCCATTCTACTGGTAGCAGGGTTCAACTCTTGCATTTGCTCTATAAACACTGGTAAATCATCTGTTCTACCATTCCAATGTACTAATCTATCCCATGGAATAGAATTAAAATCTATCTGCTCTAATGCCTCTATCGTATACATATTCAATCACCTATTATAAAAAAGTTCAAAAAGCAATACTGCCTTTTGAACTTTAATTCCTTTATTATTTCTTCACGTTGTCCTTGCGGTACTGAAGCATGTTTAATATTTTCTCCTCGCTAATGTTGCGCACGAAGTCATTGTTGTAAACATACCCTAACTTCTCTGCAATTTTAATACTACCGTGGTTGCTTTTCTCTACGTTGTAAATCAAGTAATCAACGTCTAAGTTTTCGTTTACGTAGCTCTCTAATCCTTTGATTAACTCACTTCCGTAGCCTTTTCCAAAAGCAGATTCTTTTAACCAGATTCCCAATGAAATAGACTCGTCATTTATATCGTGAATACCACAACATCCGATGAATTCTTTAGTGTTTTTATCAGTCGCTACTAAGGTAATATCTGTTCCTTTCTCTAATACGTCTAAACTATAGTCGATAAACCCTTGTGTGTCTTCTATTTTTCCAGTTGGAATAAACGGAAGAAACTTAGCTACTGTAGGGGTCAATTCGCGAAAGATATCTTCTTTAAAAGTGTCTTTAACTACTTCAAAAGATAGTCTTTCTGTAGTGAACTGAATGTCTTTACTAAATCCCATATATATTATTTTTTATTTTTATTAAACTGACAATACACAAAGTTTTGTTTTGTGTCAAATGGTGTGATATGGTCGTCATTCAAGCTATTTGTCAATGTGAATTGCTCTGCAAAAACAGCTGCTAAATCCTCACTGTTGTACTGCTGAATGTCTAATCCACTACAACGCAATGGTCCGTTTTTAGAAAACGTTGCCATTACTAATGTATCTGTAACCGCATTGTTTACAATAGATTGATAGGCAGCAATGTCTTGAGGAGTTGTCAAAAAGTGAAACACCGCTCTATCGTGCCATATAGCGTATTGTTCAGCTGGCTTAAAATCTACTATATTACTTTCAACCCACTTTACTTGTTTTGCACGTTCTCCTAAACGAGCTTGTGCACGCAACAAAGCGTTTTTAGAAATGTCCAACACAGTGATATTAGTGTATCCTTCGTCTAAAAGAAAGTCAACTAAATTACTATCCCCTCCTCCAATGTCAATAATCTTAGCATCTTTAGAAAGGTTACTGTTTTCAATAAATTGTAGTGAATGCACAGGTTTAGCTTGAGTCCAACTTACCTGTTCAGGTGTTTTTAACTTATATACTTCTTCCCAATGTGCTTTTTCATTACTTGTCATACCGAGTTATTTTTATCTGAATAGCAAAAATAGCAAAACCCCACCAACAATGGTGTTATTTAAAACAAAAAAAGCCATAAGACGAATCTTATGACTTAAATGATTGAATGAATTAGTTAGTGTATAGTTATTATATTTCCTCCTCGCTTGCCTTAATTCTGTGAATATTCAGCTAAGCATAGAGAACTTTTTAACTTGTACACTAACAAATATAATGATTTTATACTCGCACTCTACTCCCTTTATTATTTAGACTCATTATGCAAACTATCGCAAAAGGCTTTTATTTAGAGTGGTTTTCAAATTTTATGAAAAAAATAAAAAAAATCTTTAAAAAATATCTCACTCATTTATAAGCAGATATAAACAGAAGTAGAAAAAAATGAGAATATTCACTTTTTTAGTCGTGGTAAAACTTGCAGAAACAAAAAACTCGTAGTATGTTTGCAATCGCAAATAAGCAGTAGTATATATGCTTTGCAAAGGAGAGGTGCCGGAGTGGTAACGGAGCAGATTGCTAATCTGTCATCGGGTAACCGATGCCAGGGTTCGAGTCCCTGTCTCTCCGCTAAGTTTTTCGGGGTGTAGCGTAGCCCGGTCATCGCGCCTGGTTTGGGACCAGGAG
>JASLGC010000194.1 GCA_030150335.1 Flavobacterium sp. | reverse complement strand
CCTAAATGTGCCTTACTAAGCTCTGGACGCATAATCCAATCACCTACTGATGCACTCTTATAGAAACACTCATAACAGAAGCCTTGTCTAAATATTTTCTTCTTTTGTTCACAGTTTAAACACTCATAACCAATAAAGTCTATCTTAATATTTCTATTAAGGATTTGATTAATATTTATGAAGTTGTTTTTAAATACTAAGTAGTATTCAATCGGCTTGTTAAATTCCGTCTGCATTTTGTTTAAAACTCCTTCGTATTGCATAAATAAAATTGTTATTTTTGGATAGGTGGTAAAAGTACGAAAACATTTCCTACTGCAAGTAAACACTTTTCGCACGGAAAAGGTTAGAGATTAGACTAATTGAAAATATATGGCATTTACAATTATTAATTCTATTGCGTCATGGATTCTTAAAAAGAGAATACATCAAATAGATTTATTTAGAAAATATCCGAATGAAGTTCAAAACGACTTGTTTTTAAATTTGATGAAAACAAATGAGAAAACAGTTTTGGGACAACAGTTCGGTTATGAAAGTATAAACAGCTACGAGACGTTCGCAGAGCGTGTTCCTCTTTTTAGGTATGAAGAGTTTGAGCCTTATATTGAGAGAGCGAGAAAAGGAGAGAGTAATATATTCTGGCCAGAACAGATACGTTGGTTTGCCAAATCAAGTGGTACTACAAATGCGAAGAGCAAGTTTATACCAGTAACTAATGAGGCATTAGAAAACTGTCATTATAAAGCAGCAAAGGATTTATTGTGTTTATATCTAAACAATAACGAGAACTCACAGTTATTTACTGGAAAGAGTTTGCGTTTAGGAGGTAGTAAGCAGTTGTATGAAGACAATAATACTTTCTTTGGGGACTTGTCTGCTATCTTAATAGACAATATGCCTTTCTGGGCTGAGTTTAGCAGTACACCAAGCAATAAAACGTCTTTGATGTCTGAGTGGGAGAGTAAGATGGATGCTATCATTAAAGAGGTAAGAAATGAGAATGTAACGAGTTTTGCAGGAGTACCTTCTTGGATGTTAGTATTGTTTAACCGCGTTATTCAGGAAACAGGTCGTCAAGACTTGTTAGAGCTATGGCCTAACGCTGAGGTTTACTTTCACGGAGGAGTTAGTTTTGATCCATATCGCGACCAATATAATAAGTTACTGCCAAGTAATAACTTCAGATATTACGAGATATACAATGCATCTGAAGGGTTTTTTGCTATACAAGACCAGAACGATTGTAATGAATTATTGCTGATGCTTGACTATGGAATATTCTATGAGTTTATTCCGATGGATACATTTGGAACAAGTAATGAAAAGATAATACCTCTTTCTCAAGTGGAGATTGGAAAGAATTATGCAATTGTGATTACAACAAATGCAGGGTTGATTAGATACCTAATAGGAGATACTGTTCGCTTTACAAGTACACTGCCTTACCGCATCAAGATTACAGGTAGAACGAAACACTTTATCAATGTGTTTGGAGAGGAGCTAATGATTGAGAATACAGATAGAGCCTTAGCAAAGACCTGTATTGATTTGGATGCTGAGGTAGCTGAATATACGGTTGCACCTGTGTTTATGCAGGGTAAAGAAAAAGGAGCTCATGAGTGGATTGTAGAATTTACAAAAGAGCCAAAAGACATCAGGGAGTTTGCTCAAGCTTTAGATAAGAATTTGCAAGCTCTAAATTCAGATTATGAAGCTAAGCGTGCAAATAATATGACTTTAAATCCATTGGTGTTTAATAAGGCAAGAAAGAACTTGTTTTACGATTGGCTTAAGAAAAGTGATAAACTGGGAGGACAACATAAAATACCAAGGTTGTCTAACGAAAGAAAATTAGTGGAAGAATTGCTAAAGATGCAGTAGTGTATTTGATTTAGCAATTGCTATAAAACAAAAAACCTCGCTTAGCGAGGTTTTTTTTATTGTATGAATAGTGTGCTAATTATTTAGCAGCTTCTTCAGTTGCAACTTCTTCAGTAGCTGGAGCTTCTTCAGTAGCTGGAGCAACTTCTTCAGCAACAACTTCTTCAGTAGCAGGAGCTACTTCTTCAGTTACTGTTTCAACAGTTACTTCTTCTTGAGCTGGTTCTTTTGCAGTTTCTTTACATGATACAAAAGATACTCCCATCATTGCTACTAAAGCGATGCTTAATGCGATTTTTTTCATCTTACTAAATTATAAATAGTTAATTATTAATTCGTCGCAAATATATGATTTTTTTGATTCGAATATATTTTTTAGTAAAAAAAAATATATTTTTTTTCAGCGAATAAATAATTGATTATCAATGTGTTGATTATTTGTTTTTCTTAGGGTGAACCAATTTCATTTCTTCAATTAGATGTTTTGCATCTGCAAACTTGTCAATTATGAATAAAATATATCTTGCGTCAACCATAATGTTACGACAGATAGATGGGTCATAGTAAATATCACTCATTGTTCCTTCCCAAACTCTATCAAAGTTTAACCCAATTAAGTTACCATTTGCATCTACTGCTGGACTTCCTGAATTACCTCCTGTAGTGTGGTTTGTAGAAATAAAGTTTACAGGTAATTTACCATTGTCAGCATATACTCCGTAATCTTTATTATTGTATAATTCTACTAATTTTGCAGGTACGTCAAACTCATAATCACCAGGTACGTATTTTTCCATGATTCCTTCAAAATGTGTAACTGGTTCGTAATATGTAGCATCTTTAGGGAAATATCCATCTACTTTACCATAAGTAACACGTAATGTACTATTCGCATCTGGGAATATTCTTGCGTCTGGATATAATTCTAATTGCGCTTTCATATAAGTACGTTGTAATGCAGCGATATCACGGTCTAACTCCTCGTATTTAGGTAATACATTATTAAGGTAGTTTTCGATTAATCCTTTTGCAAATACATAACCTTTATCGTTATTAAGGTTTGCTTGTACTTGTTTAGCATCTCCTTTTAATAGCTCTTGTAATCCTTCATAAGAAGTTAATTTACTATTGCTATAGATATCTTTAGTTATAGCTTTTACATCAGCATTTACTAATGATTTAGGCAAATGAGCTTTAGGAGCATCATTAGCATATAAGGATACGATAGATTCAAATACTTTCTCATCTACTACTTTGCTGTAGTTTTTGTAGAAACGCTCTTGTCCTTTAATAAGGTTAGCTCTTCTTGATTCAAATGATTGCTCATTAGTAAAGCTTTTTTCTAAAGCGTAAACTCTCCATGCAGCAGCTAACAATTCCGCGTTGCGCATTCCGATTTCAGTGAAGTAATCTCTACTGATAGCATAAGGAGTAATAGCAGCATATAACTTTTCAAACTCTGGTAAGATAGTAGCGTATGCTTTTGTGTTTTTGTTTTTCTTAGCTCTTTCGATAAAGTCTTTTTCAAAAGCTTGCTTAGCAGCTACAGCATTTGTTTTTTTCAAACCTTGGCTTTCTCCAATCCATTTTTTCCAATAGTTTGCAGTACTTGCAAATTTAGAAGCGTATTGAATTTTGATACCTTGGTCTGCACGCATAAACTCATCAATGATTTTTAATGCTTTATCGCGGATACCAATTCTCACTGGATTAAGGTCATTCACAATTTGTTCAACAGCAAAAGATGGTAAATACTCTTGTGTTCTACCTGGGTAACCGAATACCATTGTAAAGTCTCCTTCTTCAATTCCGTCTAATGAAATAGGGAAGAAGTGTTTTGGACGGTAAGGTACGTTGTCTTTCGAGTAAGGCGCAGGTTTGTTGTCTTTATCAGCGTAGATACGGAATAAAGAGAAGTCACCTGTGTGACGTGGCCAAACCCAGTTGTCCGTATCAGAACCAAACTTACCTACTGATGAAGGTGGTGCTCCTACTAAACGAACGTCTGTAAAAGTTTCTGTAACGAATAAGATATATTGGTTTCCTTCATAGAAAGATTTAATCTTATTTTCTTGCCATTTTTCTTTTGGAAAAGAAGCAACCGTTTTAGATATGTTTTGATTGATTTTTTCTCTTTTAATAATTTCAGAATCCTTGTCTTTGATTCCAGCCATAACCTCTTTAGTTACATCTTCGATGCGTACTATAAAAGTAACGTCTAAATTCTCGTTAGGTAATTCTTGTGCTTGTGATTTTGCCCAGAACCCATCAGCTAAGTAATCATTTTCTACTGAAGAGTGAGCTTGGATTTGACTGTATCCACAGTGGTGGTTTGTAAGTAGTAAACCTTGAGAAGAAATAACCTCTGAAGAACACCCACCATTAAAGTGTGGAACAGCGTCTTTCATACTTGAGTTATTCACATCATAGATGTCTTTAACAGACATTTGCATTCCAAGACTTTTCATCTCGGTTTCGTTCATCCCTTCTAATAATGAAGGAATCCACATACCGCCTTGCTGTGCGTAGATTGGTAACGCTACAAGGACAACAAGTGCTTTAAATAGATTTTTAATTTTTCGATTCATAAAAGTGTTAGTTAGAATTGAATTGGGTAGCAAGATACAATTTAAAGTCTAAAAGGTAAAGTGGATTTGTCAAGGCGTATTACAAGTGAATTTATGAGAGGAATAGAGACGTGTAGATTATTGTTATTAATCTTATAGTCGAATTAACTAAGTGAGTGTGTAGTCATAATAGGATTAAGGATAAAAAGGTGGGATTTTTATTAGGATGGGACAGCTAAATATGTAGCCTGTTTTGATTTTTTGATTAATGCGTTGTTGTTCTTTTCTGGGTATAGACGGATACGTTAATTACTAAAATTGACAATCAATAGGTGTGGAGTGTTTTGACATACTTGAGTTTCTTGGTTTCTAAAAGGTTAGATTGTGAAGAATGCAATAATGGGGTGTGTACAAATGTTAAGACAATGAGGGAAGGGGTGTTAACCTTGTTTAAAATTCATTTAATTCAAAGAATAATATTTAACTTGTTGTGGTATAAACTTATAAATGACAGATAAAATGAATACTTATAAATTAGGAAATGGAGTGTTAATTCCAAATGTTGGGTTTGGAACTTGGCGCGCATCTGAAGGAGATGAGGCTGTAAATGCTGTGAAAACTGCTTTGGAATTAGGATATAGACATATAGATACTGCTTTTTTTTACGGGAATGAGGTAAGTGTTGGTAAAGGTATAAAAGCGTCTAATGTTGACCGCAAGGATATTTTTGTAACTACTAAGGTTTGGAACGCAGAGAGAGGGTATGAAAAAACATTAAAAGCGTTTGAAGTATCTCTTGAAAATTTAGGCTTAGATTACATTGATTTGTTTTTGATTCACTGGCCAGCGAGTGAAAATCAATTTGAAAACTGGAAAGAATTAAATGCGGAGACATGGAGAGCATTAGAAAAGTTATATGCTGATGGGAAAGTGCGCGCTATTGGAGTGAGTAATTTTTATGTTTCTCACTTGATAGCTTTGTTGGAAACAGCAAAGGTAAAACCAATGGTTAATCAAATTGAGTTTCATCCAGGGATGACGCAAGATGAGGTAGTTGATTTTTGTGAAAAGAACGATATTTTGATTGAAGCATGGAGTCCGCTTGGAAGAGGGAATGTATTGGATAATGAAGTTTTAGTTGGAATAGCTAAGAAATACAATGTGTCGGTACCTCAATTATGTATTCGTTGGATTATACAAAAAGGACATTTACCATTGCCTAAATCGGTAACTCCGGAGCGTATTAAATCAAATTTAGATGTATATGGTTTCGAAATTAGTCAAGAAGATATTGTAGCGATAAATAATTTGCCTTATATTGGCGGTTCGGGATTACACCCTGACCAAATTGACTTTTAAGTATCATATACTTTCAATGAGTGATTATTAATTCATATATCAAAAAAGGTAAATAAACAGTGCGTTTATTTACCTTTTTGTTTTTTATGACATGTGCTTCATTATCTTTTTAGTGGCTTCTTTATTTTTTAAGATAAAGTGGCTACTGATAGTTCCTAACTTTTTTTTTGTAGCTGTGTTTGTCAGTAATTTGTCAAAGGTGTTGTTTAACTCCTCTTGGTTGTTTACAACAAGACAACTACCTAATTCAACTAAGTCTTTTGCTTCTTGAAACTTCTTGTATTTTGGCCCAATAATAACTGGAACACCAAAAGTAGCGGCTTCTAATATATTGTGTATTCCTGCGCCAAATCCTCCTCCTATATATGCAATGTCTGCATAGCTGTACGCTTTTGTCAATAAACTATAAGCATCTATAATATAGACTTCGTATTCGCTAAGTTTTTTGCCTTGGTGCTGACTGTGTAAGATAGCTGGTTTTTTGAGGCTGTTTTGCAATTGTGTTATTTGTTCCGTTTTAATGTTGTGTGGAGCAAAGACAAAACGCAATGATGAGTCTGTATTGTTATTGATATAAGTTGTAATTAATTTCTCGTCTTCAGGCCATGAACTACCAATAACGATAGTTTTGGTTTGTTTGTTATTGGTAAACTCATCTAAGAAGTCAAGATTATTGTTGTTTTCCAATATTTGAGAAACGCGGTCAAAACGAGTATCCCCAACAATTTCTACTTGTGTAAAGTTTAGTTGGTTTAAAAGTTGTTTTGATATTTCATTTTGTACAAAGAAATAAGTGAAGGCTTGTAATGCCTTGCGATAAAAGCCACCGTACCATTTGAAAAACACTTGGTCTGGACGCAAGATTCCTGATACTAAATAAGTGGGAATATTTCTTTTGTGTAGTTGGTTTAGGTAGTTTGGCCAATATTCGTATTTAACGAAAAAGGCTTTCTCTGGGTTTACTAACTTTAGAAAACGCTTTGCATTAGCCATTGTATCCATAGGTAGATATAGTGTAGCATCGGCAATAGTATTGTTCTTTTTGACTTCATATCCTGAAGGAGAGAAGAAGGTAAGTACTATTTTATGAGTTGGGAATTTACTTTTTAGTTGTTCCATCAAGGGAAGTCCTTGTTCGTATTCTCCTAAAGAGGCAACGTGTACCCAAAAGACCTTGTCTGTGGGTTTGATTTTTTCTTCTAAAATTGTGAATGACTCTTTTCTACCCTTCACAAAAAAGTTGATTTTTTTATTAAAAAGGGCTATAATCTGTAGAAAGAATATTGAAACGTAAGTCAGTATATTGTATAGAAAAAACATGTGAAAATCTTTATAAAGCGAAATTACGTTTCTTTTGAGAAAGATTGGGCTTTGGAGTTAAGAATTTATTATTTTTGTAAGGATAATGAATATCGAAATATATAGTTGTTTTTGCAGTTAATTTTTTGATTATCAGTAAAGATGGCTTTAAGATACTAAAGACAATTAGGATGAAAAAAATTCAAATGGTTGACTT
>JASLGC010000044.1 GCA_030150335.1 Flavobacterium sp. | reverse complement strand
ATTAATTCACAATAAAAACGTACTCAATACATTTCACAACAAAGCATAAGTCGCTTATACGACCTATTACTCGTAATCAAATCAAATAACAAAAAGAAAAGGGGCGATTTCTTTGAAAACTATTGAGTTATGTAGAATACACGCAACTTTCACACTTGTTTACAAGCAATACCAACTGCTAATCCTTTAATAATAACCCCTATAGGAAAGTTTAAAGCAAAAAAAATCACATACATTGGCTAAATGATGTGATTTTTGTTGTTGTTCGGAATTCTTGGCTTTAGAATTCCAGGTAATACTTGTTGTTATCTGTTGTTCAACTTTAATTGCTCGTCTATATATTCAGAAGGAGACATTCCTTCGAATTTTTTAAATGCTCTGAAGAAAGAAGTACGCGAATTAAATCCACTCAACTCTCCTAATTCAGTAACACTCACATCATTCTCTCTTTCTCTCAATGTCTTTTTAGCAAATTCTATACGCAATTTATTGATATGCGCATTAAAATGAGCATTATACTCCAATGCAAAAAACTGAGATAAATGATGTTTTGATATTTTTGTCATCTTCTCCAAACGCTCTAAAGAACAGGCTGAATCTAAGTAAAACTTATCTTTAATAATCACCTTTTCTACAAGCGCTTTATAATCTTCTAAATGTTCACCATTTACTTTTGACTTCTCGTATTTCTTAACTACTTCAATTACGGGAGCTTCCTCTGTAATTTTCTCTGCTTTCTTAATTTCTACATCCTGTTCAATAATCTTCGAATTCTTCAAACGCTGAAGATAGTATTGAAATATCGTAAGTGAATAGCAAAACATTCCGATGTAAATGATATTCTGATCATTATTGGGAATAGCATTATAAGAAACTAATCCTATAAAAATCATTGCCATAAAAATAAGAATCCACACTATTCTCAAAATCAATAAGCGAGAATGGTTTTCTAAATCTATCCTACCTACTTGCACATAACAATACAACGCATACCCTATAAACTGTACTGCTTGCAACACATACAATACAAGGTAATAGTAAACTAAATATGGAACACTTAATTTATCTATCAAAAAAACTGACTGAACATAAATAAGAAAGAATACTATCCCTGGCATAAAATGCAACAATGAATTAGTAAACCCTCTTTCTGTAGTTTGGTCACCTCCTTTTGTCAATGCACCTAAACTAATGTATACAAATGGTCCGTAGAACAAACCCAGTGGAATCCCTAAGTAAACAAATACATATTCACCATAGAAAAATCTTGTTAATACAATTGCAATACAGTGAAAAATAAATAGTATTAAAAAACTATTTGCTAATCTTCTCGACTTTGGTCTTGAAACCAACTGACTATTTATAAAATAGGAAATTGATGACAATACAATTGCCGCTGCTAATACAATTAAATATAAATACGACTCCTCCATTGATACCTTTTTACTTTTAAGCTACTTGGCTCCTAAATACAGAAGGTGTTTGGCCAACATATAATTTAAAATACTTATTAAATGTAGATTTAGAACAGAACCCACATTCATCCACGATAGCGTCGATTGTAAGGTTCTTATTCCTTATCAACAACGTTTTAGCATAATCTATTCTATACTTAGCTAAAAGCTGGTAAAAGCTCGAATTTAAGCTCTGGTTGATTACCTCAGAAACTTCCTGTTTAGTCAACCCTACTTCTTTTGCTAATTGATCCAATGAAAATGAATTTTCTAAAAACATACGATTATTTCTAAAGAACTCAAGCACTCTATTTTCTCTATCTTCAATTGCGATAATTGCATCGCTATTATTTTCGGTAATGTTATTTTGAAGTAAATCACCCATATCCTCAACCATTTCTTGATTTGAAAAAGTTAAGTAGCTTACTAATGAAAATAAGAACATGAAGAACACCACTCCAATGTGAACGAATTTATCCTTTACAGCAAAACTATTGTCACTCAATTCAATTATAGTCGTAAAAGCAATGATGAAAACGCATATCACCAAGTAAAAGCTAAAAACTCCAATGTAGTTAATTACCTGATTTGAATAATCACTCTCTTTTCTCGCCAATAAATTTGAATAAATAGAAAATGAATAAAATACCAAGTATGGTAAATTGATAATTTCATAATAGTAATTTTCATCACTATAAGGTACAGCCATAACCAGAATTGCTATGACGTAGTGTAGTAGTAATTCTTTTATCAATTGGCTTTTTTCAATTATTTCATATTTTGTATAAATATAAAATAAGGGAATAGCCAACCAAATAAAAGTAATTGGAAAATTAAGTATAACGCTAATCAATTGCATAACTGATAAAGCTACCACAAAGCCAACTAACTTAGCAAAGCCAAGCTTGTCAACAAAAACGCTATTTAACTTATTTAACACTTCCATATCATTGTGAAAATTAAAGCTGGCTTTAAAAGTCAAGAATCCTCACAACAATACAACAAAGCACAACTATGTCGTACTTGATATTGCTTTAATAAGTGGGGACTTAAAATAAAAATATTCGCATATTCCTATTTTTTTATAAAGCACTGCAAAATTATTACTTATTTCTTATTCTGAAAGAGTTTTTAACACAATAACGATAGTTTTACGAAAATCATATATAATTGAAGCAAATGCACAACAATACACAACTTAAAAGCCTATTTACTTTAAATATTATTTATTAAATAGTATATAATAAACAAATATAAAACTCTAAATAATCACTTTTAACAATAATCACATCGTAAATTGTCACAAACAGTTCAATTTAGATAAAACAAACTCTACAAATAATCACATGATAAATATCATTTTTTATATTATCACTGTGTTTTATTTAGTGAAAAACACCCTTTTTTAGAGAGTCATACCCTAAGAACGCTTCCTTTCAGATTATGATTTAGACAACCTTCCCAATGAAAAGTCACATATTTTAATTATTTATACTAATATACAACACAATTTGTGAACTT